>NZ_VMLM01000006.1:5356-47818 GCF_013276695.1 Streptococcus sp. 4155 | reverse complement strand
CTTGAAGCCATAATAAAAAAAGCTTTAAATTTAAAGCTTTTTTGTTTTTTGCTTATCTAAAAACTACTGCGATTGTTAGAATCCAGTTAAGAACAGAAACTACAAGTCCTACGATGTTGAGAATTTTTTCTGTTTTATAGTCCAGTCCAGATTCTTTTTGGTATGAAAAAGCCAAAACCAATCCTATGATCCCCAAAATCAGACTCACTATTGGAGAAAGCAAACCAAGGACGATAGATAAGATACCTAAAATAAGTGAAGGTTTTTTCTTTTCTTGTGAATTCATATTATAAAATCTCCTTAAAATTAATATAAATGATGATACCATAAAATGCTAGCTTTATCTATCATTCGACAGATTTTTACAGAATGTTAGCTAGTCTTCACTTTCCCTTTCCAAGAATCCAAGCCATAAGAAAGAATATAAATCTCAGAAAAACCTTGTTTTTTCAAGTAAAGAGCTGCATTTGTAACTCGTTGCGCACGTTGGTTTTCGTAGAGAAGGACAGGTTTATCTTTACGAAGGGCTGCAAGACTAGTCTTCAACTGACTTGAAGGAATATTGCGAGCCCCAAGAATATGTTTTCTGTGGAATTCTGCTGGGTCGCGCAAATCAATCAATTGACCCGTACGAATCAAGGCTTCAAACTCCTCATTGTCCACAATTTTAGCCGCACGGCGAATACGAAGATAGTTAAAGCCCATCCACGCCAACATTGCTAGTATAAGTGCCCACAAAATCCAAGTAACCATTAGTTCTTTTCTCCATTTTTCTCAATATAATCCAATTCTACCTTGTGCTCTCTGCGAAGAACCGCTTCTGCTTCTAGATAGTCTAATTTGTCCATCAACCCTGCATCGTAAATCCGAGAGAGTTCCCACTTCATCAGTTCAATATCATATAAGCGTTTTCCCATGTAAACAATAATACCAAATCGTTTGAGGAATTGCTGCACATCATAGAATGTTTTCATAAGACTCATTCTAGCAAAATTTTGTGTTTTTTTCAAGAAGAGACTTACACAATACTCCTGATTTTCCTATCTTCTTTGGCGATTCTGTTGCAAGTATGGTACAATAAAAACATGAGAATTCAACAATTACATTATATTATCAAAATCGTCGAAACTGGCTCCATGAATGAGGCAGCCAAGCAACTCTTTATCACTCAGCCCAGTCTTTCCAATGCGGTGCGAGATTTGGAAAATGAAATGGGGATTGAGATCTTTATCCGCAATCCCAAGGGAATCACCTTGACCCGTGATGGGATGGAGTTTCTCTCTTATGCCCGTCAGGTTGTCGAGCAAACTCAGCTTCTGGAGGAACGCTATAAAAATCCTGTCGCCCACCGCGAACTCTTTAGCGTTTCGTCTCAACACTATGCCTTTGTGGTCAATGCCTTTGTCTCTTTGCTCAAGAAAAGCGATATGGAGAAATACGAGCTCTTCCTTCGTGAAACTCGTACTTGGGAAATTATCGACGACGTCAAGAACTTCCGTAGTGAGGTCGGTGTCCTATTTTTGAACAGCTACAACCGTGATGTTTTAACGAAAATGCTGGATGACAATCACCTGCTGGCTCACCATCTCTTCACAGCGCAACCGCATATCTTTGTCAGCAAGACCAATCCTCTGGCAAAGAAAGACAAGGTGAAACTGTCTGATTTGGAAAACTTCCCTTATCTGAGTTATGACCAAGGGACGCACAACTCCTTCTACTTTTCAGAAGAGATTCTTTCCCAAGAACACCACAAGAAATCCATCGTAGTCAGCGACCGTGCTACCCTCTTTAATCTCTTGATTGGTTTGGATGGATATACCATTGCAACAGGGATTTTGAACAGCAACCTCAACGGAGACAATATCGTTTCTATCCCACTGGATATTGATGACCCAATTGAACTGGTCTATATCCAGCATGAGAAAACCAGCCTATCTAAGATGGGCGAACGCTTTATCGACTATCTACTAGAAGAAGTCCAGTTTGATAGTTGATAAATGATAAGAACCAATATGTAGGCTAGCAACAACCTGCATATTGGTTCTTTTTACTTATAATTAAAAGTCTCCCCTGCCAACTTATCAGCTAGCTTGGGAAAGAGAGTATACAACTTATGGGCTAGGTTCAACAACATCGGTAGATTGAGTTCTCGTTTGTTTTTTCCTATAATCTTGACAATCTTTTTAGCCACTGCATCTGGTTCTAGCAGGAAACGGTCAACCGACTTGAGATAGGTTCCATCTGGGTCGGCTTGGTAGAAAAATCCTGTACGGATTGGTCCTGGATTAACCGTCGTTACATAAACACCGTAGGACATGAGTTCGAGGCGCAGAGCATTTGAAAAACCAATGGCCGCAAACTTGGTAGCTGAGTAGAGACTGGACTTGCCAGTAGCGATCAAACCTGCCATGCTGATGATATTGATGATATGACCTTTTCGACTCTCTTTCATACGGTCCGCAAGGCGTCGAGATAGATTCATCAGAGCAAAGGTATTGACCTCAAACATCTGATGAATATCTTGGTCGGAAATCTGGTCAAATTCCTCAAAGATCCCGTAACCAGCGTTGTTTATCAAGACATCAATCTTGCCATAGCGAAGATAGAGGTCTGCTAGCAGAGTTTCTAAGGCTGAGTCATCGGTAATATCAATTTCAATCAATTCTGCTTGTGGATGGTTTCCGTAGAGTTGGGCTAATTTTTCCTTATTTCTACCAAGCAAGATGAGTTGGTCATTTTGCAAGAGTTTGACCATTTCTTGAGCTAGACCACCGCTAGCTCCAGTAATGAGAATAGTAGACATACTGTTCCTTTCTCAATCTTTTAGATTTCCACTTCTTCCAAGTCTTTGACCACATGGACATTTTCAAAGACACTAGCAGCGTCTTTTTTGAGCTTGCTGATATCTTTTGAGAGGAAACGGGCACTGATATGGTTGAGCAAGAGGCGTTTGGCTCCTGCTTCTACCGCTACTTGTGCAGCTTGCATGTTAGTAGAGTGGCCATGGTTACGAGCAATTTTTTCATCACCCTTGCCATAAGTGGACTCATGGACAAGGACATCGGCATTAACAGCCAGACGCACACTGGCATCCGTTTTTCGAGTGTCTCCTAAAATAGTGATAATTTTACCTGGACGGGGAGCTGAGATATAGTCAGCTGCCTTGATTTCAGTACCGTCTTCGAGAACAACGTCCTGACCGTTTTTGATTTTCCCAAAAAGTGGGCCAAATGGGACACCTGCCGCCTTGAGTTTTTCAGCATCTAGCGTTCCTTCCAAGTCCTTTTGAATGACACGATAGCCAACACAGAATATAGTATGATCCAACTCCTCTGCATACACCGTGAATTTATCGGTCTCAAGGATTTTACCTAGAGAATCTTGGTCAAACTCATGAAAATGAATACGGTAAGGCAGGCGAGAACCTGACACACGAAGGCTGGTTAAGACAAATGACTTGATCCCTTGCGGCCCATAGATTTCCAAATCTGTCTGCTCTTCATTAGCTTGAAAAGCACGGCTAGAAAGGAATCCTGGCAAGCCAAAAATGTGGTCTCCATGCAGGTGAGTGATAAAGATTTTGCTGACCTTACGTGGTCGAATTGTGGTTTCCAGAATGCGATTTTGCGTTCCCTCTCCACAGTCAAAGAGCCAGACTTCGTTAATCTCGTCCAAGAGTTTCAGGGCGAGACTTGAAACGTTGCGGGCTTTAGAGGGCTGACCAGCCCCCGTTCCTAAAAATTGAATATCCATTCGATACTTTCTAATTAATCAATATATAACATGGCTGTGCGGTTTTCCGATCGGAAATAAGGCTTGCCAGAAAAAGCTGTAGCTTCTTGTAATAACTCCTCTTGGCTGTATCCTTTAAGACGCTTGCGACCATCTGCTAAGATTTCTAAATCCGTTAAAGGAGTTAAACTTTCAACAGAGACGACTTCCTCTTCTCCGACAGCCTTCATGTAAATCTTGCCAGATTCTTCAAAGACTAGTTGATGAGGGAAAATTTGCGCAATCTCAAAGAGCAAGTCATCTGAAATCTTCTCCTCATTTTCAGAGAAAATTCGACCTAGACCCTCACTCTCATAACAAAAACCAAAGGATTTACCAGACAGATTAAGCCGAATAAAGGGCTTGTTTTCTGAGGTGAAACTAGGTTCAGCATTGTAAAGATTCAGTTCCTGACTGACTTCTGCAAAATAATCCGTCGCAGCTTGAGGACTCTTTTTCTGGTAGAGCTCTGCAAAGTAAGCATTAACGACACTTGGCGGAGGTGTGATAAGTGCCAACTGCTCCTGCTCTGTTTTACCAGCTAGAAGTTGATCCAGATAGACCTTATCCAGACTTGTATAACCTCCATACTTTAGAGCCAAAGTTTTAATATCAGTCATAAAATTCTTCTAACCTCCATTTGTTTTTCTCAGAAATGTAGCCTCTAATCACTTCGCCGTCTTCCTGATAATCGCGTTCTTGCAAAATCGCAACACTTTCTAAATCATGAATCTTGTAGGACTTTGAAAAAGGCACACGCAGGGTGAAAGATTCAAAAATATCCTTGATTTTCTCTAAAAACAAAGCCTGCAAATTCTCACGACTATCCTCAGACTTGGCAGAAATGAGGGCATAAGGTGTTTGGGTCGGCGTAAAATCCTCCACCAAATCCGCTTTATTATAAAGTGTCAGACGAGGAATATCTTCCATATCTAAGTCTTTCATGATGGAAAGAACTGTTTTTTCATGTTCCTCGTGGTAAGGATTGCTGGCATCGATAACATGAACCAGAAGGTCCACATGCTTGCTTTCTTCCAAGGTTGACTTAAAACTGGACACCAGCTCTGTAGGCAAATCTTGGATAAAGCCAACTGTATCTGTCAAAGTTACTTGGAGATTGCCTCCCAGATGGATACTCTTAGTCGTCGCATCCAGAGTCGCAAAGAGCTCGTCCGCTTCATACTGAGTCTTACTGATCAAGGTGTTCATGATGGTTGATTTTCCAGCATTGGTGTAACCAATCAAACCAATCTTAAAGGTGCTTGACTCCAGACGTTTTTCTCTGACAGTCGCCCGATTTTTCTCAACCACCTTGAGCTGGCGCTCTATATCCGTGATTTGATTGCGAACGCTACGACGGTTCAACTCCAGCTGGCTTTCACCAGGTCCACGGGAACCAATTCCCCCTGCCTGACGGCTGAGCATAATCCCCTGACCAACCAAGCGAGGCAAGAGATATTTTAGTTGAGCTAGGTGGACTTGGAGTTTCCCTTCATGGCTTCGAGCCCGCATGGCAAAGATATCCAAAATCAACTGCATACGGTCAATGACCTTAACACCCAGAACTTCCTCTAGATTGACATTTTGCCTTGGGGTCAGACGGTTGTTGACGATGACAGTGGTGATTTCTTCTGCATCCACCATAAGCGCAATTTCTTCTAACTTACCAGAGCCGACGAAGGTCTTGGAATCATATTTTTCACGTTTTTGTCTGTAGCTATCTACAACGACTGCCCCAGCTGTCTTAGCTAAACTGGCCAATTCTTCCATAGAGAGATCAAAATTGTCCATGCCCTGCAATTCCACACCAATGAGCAGGACTCGCTCCTCTTTTTTCTCCGTTTCAATCATCTAAAAACTCCTCTATCTGGTTTAAAATGCGGTCTTGCACACCAGCTTCTCCAATCTGATAAAAGGTCACCTGCATGCGATTACGGAACCAGGTTAACTGACGCTTGGCAAAACGACGGGTCGCCTGTTTGAGACTCTCACTGGCTTCCTCCAAGGTCTGCTCTCCACGGAAATATGGAAAGAGTTCCTTATAGCCAATTCCTTTAGCCGCCTGCACATTAGGGTAATGGTCAAAAAGCCACTTGGCCTCATCCCAAAGCCCAGCCTCAAACATCAAATCCACTCGGTGGTTGATGCGCTCATAAAGTTTACTACGTTCATCATCCAAGCAGATAATCAATGGTTCATACAAGGTCTCTTGATTTTCCAATTCCTGACCAAAATGGGCAATTTCCAAGGCACGCATCGCACGACGACGATTAAACTGAGGAATTTTAAGGTCTGCTTGCTCCACCAGATGAGCTAATTCCTCATCTGTATAAGGCTCCAAGCTAGCCCGATAGGCCAAAATCTCCTCATGGGGAGTCTCCCCACCTAGGTGGTAACCTTCTAGCAAGCTCTGGATATAAAGTCCAGTCCCACCAGCGATAATGGCCAGCTTGCTACGGCTGTGAATATCCTCAATAGCCATCTTAGCTTCTGAAACAAAATCAAAAGCCGAGTAAGACTCGGTTACCTCTCTAACATCGATTAAATGATGAGGAACAGTTTCCTGCTCTTCTGGACTAGCCTTAGCCGTCCCAATATCAAGTCCTCGATAGACTTGCTGACTATCACCGCTAACCACTTCGCCATTAAAACGCTTGGCCACTTCAATGGCAAGGGCTGTTTTTCCAACAGCAGTCGGTCCAACAATCACAATTATTTTTGTTTTCATCTTTTTTCCTTGAAAAATTCCCATTTTTTCGTTACTATTATTATAACACAAAAAGGTCAGTCAGAAAAATGTGACCTCTTGAGGGGGCTGGCTGATTAAGAAGATAAAGGAGGAAGACTCATGGCTAAAGGATTCGCTAAAGGTCTTGTAACAGGTGTCGCAGGAACTGTTGCTGCCGTTGCAGGTGCAGTATACGCATTTAAAAAGAAAGTAATCGAACCAGAAGAGCAAAAAGCAGCTTTCATCGAAGAAAACCGTAAAAAAGCAGCTCGCCGTCGCGTGTCACGTTAAGAAACAAAAGAAGTTGGGATTCATTGTCTCAACTTCTTTTTCTATTCTTTTATACTCAATGAAAATCAAAGAGCAAACTAGGAAGCTAGCCGCANNNNAGTCAGCTCAAAACATGGTTTTGAGGTTGTTGATGAAGCGACGCTGACGTAGTTTGAAGAGATTTTCGAAGAGTATTAAATGGCTAGGTCAAACTTCAACTGCGGCTTAACAGGGTCATAATCCACCAACTCAAAATCTTCTGCTTTGATATCAAAGAAATTAGTCCCATCAGGAACATTTAAAACCAAGCGAGGTTGGCAGTCAGACGGCTCACGACGAAGCAATTCCTGAGCTTGTTCAAATTGATTGTCATAGATATGAAGGTTGTTGATAAAGTAGAAGAACTTCCCAACCTTCCAGCCAAAATGCTTGGCAATCATCATCTGCAAAGCCACATACTGCATAGCATTGATGTGGTGGGCCACCAGCATATCATTGGAGCGTTGCGTCAAGGTCGCATCCAGATAGATTTCCCCATCTACACGGCGGACATCAAACATGGTCTGAAAGGCGCACGGAAGAAGGCCGTCTGTTTCCTCAAAAGCTTGGTAATCCCAAAGGGAGATGATGTTTCGGCGGTTCCAAGGGTTGGCTTCCAACTGCTTGAGAAGCTTATTGATGATGTCGTGTTTCTTAACAACAGCACCATAGCGCTCACCAATGGTTCCTGTATTCCCCACTTCCCAGTCATTCCAGTAGTGAACATTGTACTTATCATTTAGTACCTCTAAGCTATTAGATTGGTCTTGGTAAATCCAGAGCACTTCCTTGATGGCGGATTTGATGGCGATAGGGCGTAAAGTTATAATGGGGAATTCCCCCTTGGCCAAGTCATACTCTGCAAAGGCACCCGTTACATACTTGGAGTTGGCAACTGTCCCATCCTTGTACTTAGGACGAGCCTGCTCTGAGACAACACCTTCCTTTAGAATGCGTTCAATATTCTCTTTAAAAATCGTATCTGCTTTTGTCATTTACTATCACCTCATTTATTTCCTAACTAGTATAGCATAAAAAAAGAAAGGAGGAAAATCACTCGCTTCTGGAAAGCAATTTTCTCCTTTTTTATTTTATTGCAATACAAGTGATGCTGCTCCGATAACTCCAGCGTCATTTCCTAGAGTTGCAAGAGCCAATTTAGTAGATGTGCGCACTTGTGGGAAAGTATTTTCGTCATAGACTTTTTGAACACCTTGTAGAAGGAATTCTCCTGCAGCTGACACACCACCACCGATGACGATTGTTGATGGGTTTAGGATTGAACCAATGTTAGCACAAGCGATTCCCAAGTAACGTGAGAAGTTACGGTAAACAGTCAAAGCAAGGTCGTCTCCTTCTTTTGCAAGGTCAAAGACTGTCTTAGCAGTTACTTCTTCTCCGTTATCAATCAATCGTTTCAAGGCTGCATCGCCTTCATATTCATCTGCATAACGACGAGTCAAGTTGACAATCCCTGTTGCTGAAGCAACTGTCTCAAGACAGCCTTTCTTACCGCAAGTACATGCGATTGGTTGGTCAAAGTCAACAGTGATATGACCAAGTTCACCTGCTGCACCAGCAACACCATGAAGCAATTTGCCTTCTGCGACAATACCACCACCAACACCAGTACCGAGTGTCATAAAGACAACGTCTGGTTGGTTATCTCCAGCACCCATCCAGCGCTCACCAAGAGCTGCTACGTTGGCATCATTATCGATGAAAAATGGAATGCCCAAAGCTTTTTCAATCTTTTGTTTGATTGGTTGAAGGGTTTTCCAGTTGAGGTTGTAGGCACCGATAACAGTCCCTTTGTCACGGTCAACCACACCTGGTGATCCCATTCCAATGCCTTGGAAGTCCGCTGCTGCCAATCCAAGCAAGTCCAAACGATGTTGAATAGACTCAATCATATCATCAACGATATGACTTCCCTCATCCAGAATGTTGGTCTTGATTGACCATTTTCCTTGGATTTCTCCTGCTGTTGTTAAGATTGCAAATTTGATAGAAGTTCCACCAAGGTCAATCCCAATAATCTTTTGACTCATCATACTCTCCTTTTTCATTGTCTAGTAATTGAAAATGCTTACAGTACTAGTATAACAAATTTCAGTCATTTATGCAAAGGTTTGCATTTAGCTAATATAGATTTTTAATCCAGATAATCTCCACCATCAAATCCATAATATTCCTCCAGTGTCAAACCACTTGCAGCAATCTCTTTTGCTTCTTTTCCAATGTAACGTAAATGCCATTCCTCATGCATATAGCCTGTGACACTCTCTTTTCCACGGGGATAGCGAACAACAAAACCATAGTCTGGTGCATAATCCAATAACCATTGAGCCGCACCAGCATCTTCAACTAATTGACCATCTGTGCCAATCACATCAAAAGCAAGTCCTGTCTGATGTTCGCTATATCCAGGACGGGCGGAATAACGATCCGCAGCAGCCTGGCCCTCTTGGTTCACATAACTTTGATATAATTGTGCTTGAGTTGCATAACTTCTAAAGCCACTATAATTATCGCTAATAGCGTATCCTTCCTTCTGCATCTGTGCAATCAGTTTTAAAAAGGCTGCTTTTGCAGTAGCATTTTCACCTGGATAGTAATCTTTAGACATAGGATAATGTTTATTGGCAACTATGATTTCATCATACTTTCCTTGAAGGCTATAATAAGAACCTTTATTGCTTACTTTTGAATTAGCTTTCCACAAACCAGTCGCACCAACATAATAACGTCCACCATCAACCCATTCATTGACAGCCATTTTACCATCTGATTTTAGATAATAATTCCCTTGCCATGTATTATAAGCATAAGATCCATCTGATGTCAAATAATACCAAGTTTGGTAAGAAGAGTCATAAACCCATTCACCTTTAGCCATTTTACCATCTGATTTCAAATAATAGTTTCCTTGCCATGCACTATAAGCATAAGATCCATCTGATGTCAAATAATACCAAGCTTGATAAGAAGAGTCATAAACCCATTCACTTTTGGCCATCTTACCATCTGATTTCAAATAGTAATTTCCTTGCCATGTACTATAAGCATACGAACCATCTGATTTCAAGTAATACCAAGCCTGATAAGAATCATCATAAATCCATTCGCTCTGGGCCATTTTCCCGTCTGATTTCAGGTAATAGCTTCCCTGCCAAGCATTTTTCACTGGATTTCCATTTCCATCAAAGTAGTACCAAGCACCGTCCTGCTTAACCCAACCACTTGTTGTTGATGAACTTGTATCAGTTTGAGTTGTAGTCTCTTGTTTTGCTTTAAAAGCACCCTTAGGGGCATTTTTTAATTCGCAAGCCACACCGTCATGATCACGGTATAACTTGGCAGAATAACCGGGGTCTCCCTCATGAATATCCGCGTATCCATTCGCCCAAGCTTCCTTACAACTCGAAAAATGAATGTTTTCCTCTGCTAACACAGGTTGTGAAAACAAGGCTAAAATTGACAACGTCACCAGACTCATTTTTAAAAATAGACGTTTGTTCATTACTTTCTCCTCTAACGATGTTATCGATTTCAATATTATTTTATCAAACTTATTTCAGCAATTCAAGGAAACTTCTGGTCTTTTCTACAAACTCCTTTGGTTTTTCCTTATTCAAGACATGAGGGCCATCTGGGATAATCTGAAATTGGGATTCTGATATTAGTTTATGAAGACTTCTCATAGAACTAAGATTCGGTTTATCTTTGCTGCCACAAATTAGTAAGGTTGGATAGGGGCAATTCCCTGCTATATCCGTTAAGTCAAGTGTCTTCAATTCTTTGGAAATACCTATTATAAAAGTCTTGTCTGCTCCCTGTTTTTCAAATACTCTTTTGGGAAGTAGTTTAAAAATCAGCAACTGAAGATAAAATAGGATATTCCCTGCTAATTTAAGCGGGCATCCTGACAGAATCAAAGCTCGAAGATTTGGTGAATCGTAACTGGAAAGTTCTAGTGTCAGGGCAGCACCTAAGGACAATCCAATCAAAACAAAAGGTTCTGTCTCTTGAGCTAGGTGCTGATAAACTCGCTCTTTAGCTTGTTGATAGTTACTAACTCCAGAAGGAAATAACTCGATAGCCTCAGAAGGATAATCTGTCAGTAGATTCCGAACTTCTTTCCAAGACTCTTCTGACTGCCCTAACCCATGCAAAAATATCAATTTCATCTAGTTCTCCTCAAGGCTTAGTTCATACAAGCCTCTCACTGCATTACAGCCGTAAATAGCTTCTGCTTGGGTTAAATCTGCCAAGGTCAAGACTTTCTCTTCTACCTGTCCTGTTTCCAGCAAATGCTGACGGTAAATTCCTGGCAAGATTCCAAGTCGGATAGGCGGTGTGTAGAGTTTCCCAGCAATTTTCAAAACCAGATTTCCGATAGAGGTTTCAAGCAGTTCTCCTGACTTATTGTAGTAAATGATCTCTTGCTCCCCTAAACTCAAGTATGGTCTATGAGTCGTTTTAAAGTGGGTAAAAGCTTGCTGCAAATTGGCTTCTTGCAGACAAAGTTTAGCCTGGCAGAACTGTGGACTAAGGGGTGTTAATACTTGACGATTGACTTCTATCTCTCCAGATTTGCTAAGGCTGATTCGCAAGCGGTAATCTTGATTAGCATCACAAGTCTGACACTCTTCTTCAATCTTTTGTCTCAAAATTTCTGGGTCAAAAGGAAAGGCAAAATATCGACTAGCTTTTATCAGTCTTTCCAGATGTTGTTCTTCAAACAGCAGTTGTTTTTGGCTGATTTTCCCAGTCGTAATCAGCTGAAAACGAGCTTGTTTACGATAGAGAACAGCCGCCTTTTGATGAACCTCGCGGTATTCAGATTCCCAAGTGCTATCCCATGTAATGCCTCCGCCAACTCCATAGATGGCTTTCCCTTGATGCAGTTGAATGGTCCTAATGGCCACATTAAAAATCCGTCGTCCATTTGGAAGCAAGAGACCAATCGTTCCACAGTAGACTCCACGCGGTTGTGGCTCCAAGTCCTTGATAATCTCCATTGTCGCAATTTTCGGTGCGCCCGTTATGGATCCACAAGGAAAGAGAGAGCGAAAAATTGTAACTAAATCAACATCTACTCGCAACCGACTCTTGATGGTCGAAGTCATCTGCCAAACAGTTGAATACTGCTCTACCTGACACAGACGCTCCACGTGCTCGCTCCCCACTTCAGAAATACGGTTCATATCATTGCGCAAGAGGTCCACAATCATCATATTTTCAGACCGATTTTTAGGATCCTGCTCCAACCAACTGGCCTGTTCAAGATCTTCTTGGTCAGTTACCCCACGCTGAGTCGTTCCCTTCATCGGTCGCGTTGTCAACTCGCGGTCATTTTGCTCAAAAAAGAGCTCTGGGCTCATGGAAATCACTGCCATCTCATCATGTTCAATATAGGTATTGTAGCCCGCCTCCTGTTCTACCACCATACGATTGTAGATAGCAAAAGGATTGGCATTTAAGTCTTGTTTGAGTTGAACGGTGTAGTTGACCTGATAGGTGTCTCCCTGCCGCAAATGATGATGTATCTGTGCAATAGCCTCTTCATAGTCTGCTGCAGACGTTACTTCCTGCCAATTTGAAGGCAAATCAACCTCATCATAAGTCAGAGGAATAGGGGATGTTTCTACGCTATCATGAACAGTAAAGTAAAGCAAGTACTCACCCAGTAGGGGATCCTTGTGAACTGCAAACTTCTCCTCAAAAGCAGGTGCAGCCTCGTAGCTGACATAGCCCACCACATAATAGCCCTGCTCTTGATAGCTTTCCACTTGTGACAGCAAGGCTGTTACTTCCGCTAAATCTCTCGTTTTTAACTCTTTGATAGGCTGGGTAAAGATGTATCGCTCCCCCAAAGCCCTAAAATCAATCACTGTTTTTCTATGCATACCTTAAGTATAGCATAAAAAGGCAGATACAGACAAAGCTGATCTACCTTTTTACTCATCTATTTAATACAATCTATGCTTTAAAAAGTTTTCCTGAGAATCCGTCTGATTTTTGAAGAAGTTGTTTATAAACTTTTTCTTTAAGTCTAACAGTATTGTCGAATTTATTCCCTTGCAAATCTTTTTCAACAGCTTCGTTGAATAATTCTTTAAGTCTAGCGTAAGTCGAAATTTTCTCACCATCGATTTCGATTTCAACAAAACCGTTCTGAGCTTTATCGTATACTTCTTTATACCATTCTTTCTTCCAAGCTTCAAGTGATTTGAATTTACCACCAGAAACTTTATCGATAATGAAGTCATCACCTAGACCTTTATGTCCCGCTTTTTGAGATTCTTGTTTATATTTATTCGAAGCATAACCTAGGAAACCATTTAAGTACCCGAAATAACCCCACATACGGAATGTGTTGTGCTTGAAGGAGATAGAACCAACAGCACTTTGACTTGTATTACCACCGTAAATACCAGCCATCATACTTACTGTTTGATATGCCGTATCAAAACCTTCGGCGCGATAGTATTTGTTATCAGGCATATTATGTTTCGTTACATAATTACCATCTACAAGGTCATCAATACTTGTCAATTTCTTCTTATTCTCTTCGTCATTCAAGTTACGAAGCAAGTCCCATTGGTGTGGTTGCCCAACTAATCCATTTCGGTCAGCTTTTTCACGCCATTTTTTGTCCATCTTCTTGAACCACTTGTCGTTAGTTCCTTGGTTTTTAGCGATAACAGCATCAGCCTCTAAATGGTCAAGCATCATAAGCGCTTCATTGTAGTTCTTCATGTAATGGTCAATCTTCTCACGACTGTCTAACAATCTAGGATTGTAATTGTACCATTGTTTACCGTCATTTGGTCGTTCATAAGCCATATTAAGACCTAATGCACCATAATCCCCATTTGAACTTGTCACAGCCGGTGATTGCAACATACCTTGAGCAAACGCTTCTACGTCAGTACCTTCACGGTGTCGCCATCCACCTAAATATGCCATACGGTCATTAATGTGTGTCGTTTCATGCGTAAACGCAGATGTACCGAAATCTGTAATCATGCTCGATAAGATATAGTATACCGCTTCTGAATTTTGTGGATTATCAAAGATATATGCGTATGCCCCCGTACCATTATTTCCATGCCATTTACCTGTAGGTCCATAGAACTCACGAACTGGTGCATAATCACCATTTTTATGGTGACCCATGCGATCTGACCAACCATATCCCCAAACATCTTGACTATCCCAGATTGCTGATGGAACCATATTTTCAGATTTGAGCAATCTATCACGTACATTGTCAGCAGCAAGTCTAGACCAGAAGTCTAAGTAATTGATTTGCTCTTGCGCACGTAAATCAATTTGTTTTTTGAACTCTTCACGTTCTGCTTCTGTGTTCTTATTATATTTCTCAAACGAACTAAACGCTAATGTGTTATACGTAGAAATCAAGAACATATGAGCTTTCTTCGTGGTCAATAATGGTAAGATGTATTTACTATGCTCACCATTATTAATGTTTTCATACAAACGATATTTTTTGCCAGCAAATAATGGATTTGAAGATTGTTTTTCAACAATATAGTTGGTATTCGATACAGCTTTTTTATACCAAGTATTGATGTCAGTTTCTTCTGTGAATAAACGCATATTATAGTTTAAGAAACCGTTTAACTCACCGATACCAATCGTTCCACCAATTACTTCACGATAAGCTTCTAACGTTCTGTTACCTTTAATATTGTGTTCTCTTGAACCAACTCTAATCAAGAAGTCCAAGACACTAACATTCTTACCATAGAAGTCCGGTTTGAACATCATAATATCCTTCATAGACTTTTCATCATATTTGAATCCATAGTAGCGATTTAGATAAGTAAGACCCATCATAATCTTAGCTTTATTATCTTCTACTTTTTTAAGAAGAGCTTTCATAGCAGCATCGTCTCTATTTAACTGATGATCTTCATTTTCCACTAAAGCTTTAACAAGTTTATCAAGATTTCCTCGAACCTCTTCAAAACTTTCTTCAAGGAACAGATTTTTAATGTAATTATTCTTATGATTCTCACTGTTTTCCTCAGCTCTATTACGTTTATCCATAATATCTCTTACTTCAGGAGAAATTAGATCAAATGATGACAATTTAGCTTTAATATCACTAATTAACTGAGTTCTATCTTTATCAACCATATTTGGTGTGTAGACAATATCATCTAATCCAGAAATACTATATTCACGAACTTGTGCTACTTTAGAATCCTTAGATGTAACGCCCATTTCTTCTTTTGTACTATCCGCGTAGTGAATCATAATCTTATCAACATCAGATAAATCAGTTACAAATCGACCGTCTTTCATACCTGTAACAGATAATACTTCTTTAGTTAATAGGTTTGATCCCGTTGGAATCTTATTTCCTTGGTTTACAATCCATTCTTTATTGTAGAACGGTTGAAGTTTTTCGATATTACGGTAGGCAAGTTCACGAGATGCATCATAATCTTGAGTATCTTTGTAAGTATCAGCTTTTGGTTTCACCTGGTTCAATTTATTTGTTACAGGATCATTAATCGTATACTCATGAGCAGTAATACCCATATTAGCAAATTTTGCTAGAGCATCTGTTTCTGAAATACCTTTAATTTGCTTAGATTTATTATATGAAGATAAACCTGTTGCAACATCTTTTACATAGAAGTTATTCTTGAAGTTATCAAATCCAAAGTATGAATCCCCTGTATCTACTGAGCTTGCTCCGTACATGATTTCACCATTGGTTACTTTCATCATACTTACGTTATTTTCTACCCAACCCCAGTCATAGTTTTCATGAATCAAACCACCACTTTGACCATGGTTTTTAAGAGTCATCGTACCTTTAATAAATGAATTCTTCAATCGACCACGTTGCTTGAAGTCATATGGATTTCCACCATGGTTAACCTTAGCGACAAGTCCACCAACCTTAGAATTATTAGCGACAATATTTCCATCGAAATAAACGCTATCCGTATTACTTCTCCAGCTTTCACTGACAAGTCCACCAGACCACCAGCCTTTATTGCCGACACTTGTAATATTTCCAACGAAGGCAACATTACGCATATCTGCTTCATCCAGTTTGTTAACCATACCTGTAACGTCATTGTTTCCTACTACATTACCGGTTACTTTAATATTTTCAATGGTTGATTTTTTGAACATCTCACCAAGGGGAGCCACTTTATTTTCTCCTGACAAGTTAATATTAACATTACCAAGATTAATATCATGCACATGCGCATTTTCAACTCTAGCAAATAGTGGACGTTCAAGGTTATGAATTGTAAATCTACCGCCATCATTACTTAGTAATTTACCTTTGAATGTTGAAGTTACGTAAGATTTACCATTCCCTTTTACATTTGCTGCATTCAAGTCTGCCCCAAGTTTAAACTCACCCGTTGGGTTAGCTTGCATATCTTTTACAAGCTCATTGAAGTTGTAGTAAACATTACCTTCTTTTGCTTTTTGTTTTTCAAAGTAATGAACATACTCTTCGCTAAGTGTGTTATCAGCATTACGTTGAACTAAGTCTGGTGCTTTGGCAGTAACTTTGTATAATGTTTTTCCATCTTTAACTACTTCTTCAACTTTATCAACAGAAAGTCTTGTCACTTTGTTATCGTGAGTTGTAACTCGTAGATAAAGTGGAGCTACATTTCCTGGATTTTCTGAAAGTAAACTTGAGTCAGTTTCAACACCTGCATCGTCAACACTTATTAAACTTGTTTCTTTAATATTTTTAATTTCAACTTTTTTAAGGTCTAATTGAATTGGTTGATCAGCTAATGTTTCAGTCTCTTCACCGTTACCTCTATCGTAAACCATAGTAGTAGATAGAGTATAACCTTTGAAGTATTCTACATTGTCTAATAAAGCATCTAGATTATTTTCTATCAGATTTACAGTCTTAACAACTTGTCCATCTTTTTTCAGGGTAGCTGTGATTGATTTAATTTTTGTCTTAGTTGGATTCTCTAGAGAATACTTAGCAACTACTTCTTTATCTAATACTTTCTTATCAGTATTTACAAATTTTAATACTGGTTTTTCAGTTAATGGAGCTAAGTTTTTGATAGCTTCTTCTAATTTTTCGGTAGCTGCATTAACTTTGCTTTGAGTAGTAGCATCATCTGCATTTACAGATTTTGCTGCTGTAAGAGTGTCTTCTAAAGATTTCCATGTTTGAGTAGTGTATTCTTCTTTACGTTTGCTGTTAGCTGTGTTAATAGCACTTTGTAGTGCAGTTTTATCTACAGCAAGAGCTTTAATAGCGTCTTGAAGAGCTTTAGTAGTCGCATCTATTTTACTTTGTTTAGGAAGTGGAGTAGTTTGGTTGTTGATTTCTTTAGCTTTTATTTCAGCTTTTTTAAATTCATTCCAAGTATTAGGGCTATAGTCAGCTTCTCGTTTAATTTCTGCATCTTTTATTTGTTCTTGTAATTTTGTTTTATCAACAGTAAGAGCATCGATAGCAGATTTCAGTTTTTTAGCAGCATCATCGATTTGAGTCTGAGTAGCTTTGTCGTTGTCTTTTACAGCTTGAGCGTCAGTTTTCGCTTCTTCTAGAGCGCTCCAAGATACAGTACTGTAGTCAGTAGCAGTCTTAGACTGAGCATCAGCAAGTTGTTTTTCAAGTTCAGTCTTATCTGTAGTTAAATCAGTGATAGCCGCTTTCAGTTTTTTAGCAGCTTCGTCGATTTGAGCTTGAGTAGCCTTATTGTTGTCTTTTACAGTTTGAGCGACATTTTTCGATTCTTCTAGAGCATTCCAAGATGTAGTGCTGTAGTCCGCTGCAGTTTTAGACTTAACATCAGCAAGTTGTTTTTCAAGTTCAGTCTTATCTGTATTTAAACCAGCGATAGCAGCTTTCAGTTTTTCGTCAATGTGATTTACTTCGCTTTGTTTTGTTGCTGGGTTGCTTGTAACTTTTTCAGCTTCAGCTAGTACAGTTTGAAGATTTGCCCAAGTTGCATCGCTGTAGTGTTCTTTAGTTTTTGATTTCGCATCAGAGATAGTTTTGTTTAAGTCTGTTTTATCAACGCTTAGAGCGTCAATAGCAGCTTTAAGTTTTTTAGTAGCTTCGTCGATTTGAGCTTGAGTAGAGGTAGCCTTATCTTTTACAGTTTGAGCGGCATTTTTCGATTCTTCTAGAGTGTTCCAAGATGTAGTACTGTGGTCAGCTTGAGTTTTTTCGTTTACAAGATTCAGTTGTTTTTCAAGTTCAGTCTTATCTGTATTTAATCCAGCAATAGCGGATTTAAGTTTTTCGTCAATGTGATTAACTTCGCTTTGTTTTGCTTCTGGTTTGCTTGTAACTTTTTTCGCTTCGGCTAATACATTTTGAAGGTTTGTCCAAGATGCATCACTGTAGTGCTCTTTAGTTTTTGATTTCGCATCTTCGATAGTTTTGTTTAAGTCTGTTTTATCAACAGTAAGAGCGTCGATAGCATCTTTAAGTTTAGCTGTCTCGCTATCTACTTCAGGTTGTTTTACAGAGTCAGAAGCATATACACCTTTTGCAGCTTCTAAAACAGATCCAAGAGCATTGTAACTTGCTGTAGAATAATCAGTAGGAGAAACTGAACTAGCTTTATCAATTTGATTCTTTAACTCACTTTTATCAACTGGTTCTTTAGTACCAACACCCTTTATTTCATCTACTGGATTGGTTGTTATTGTATCCTCTAGTACTTTACTGGACTGTCTACCATCAGTAGTAGTGACTTCAGTTAAAATAGTGCGTTCGCCAGCAACACCTTCTCGAATAACCCTTGTTTTTCCCTTAGCGAGGTTCTCATCATCTTGCTCAACTGTCTTAAAAGGCACAGGCTCTTTAGTTACTATAACTTCAGACTTAACTTCTATTACATTTAACACACCTTCTTCAGGAGTTGTTTTATGTTCTACTGCTGGCTGTTCTACTTTTGTTTCTTCGTCCTGATGTTCTGCTGGTTGAGCAGCTGGTGAAGTTTCTGTTGGTTGACTTTCTGGTTCAACTTGAGCTTCTACTGGTTGTTCTTCTTGTTTCGGTGTTTCTTCCGCAGTCTTCTCTTCTTTAGAAGCTTCTGGTTGCTTTTCTGGCGCGACTGGTGCCTTTTCGCCTTCACTTGGCGCGACTGGTTCACCTGCTTGTTCAACTTTTGGTTCCTCAGCTGGTTCCGTTTGTTTTTCTACAGCAGGCGTTTCCACTTTTAGTTCTTCAACAGGTTGATTAGAAGCCTCATCTCTTGTTTCTACTACTTCTGGCTGTGCATCTTCTTGTTTCGGTGTCTCTTCCGATACCTTATCCTCTTTAGGATCTTCTGGTTGTGATGATTCTTTTGGTATCCTTGGCTGCTCCGGTTGTGTAGGTTGCACGGGTTGTTCTGGGACTTTTGGTTGTTCTACTGGAGTTGCAACTTTTGATTCCTCAGCTGGTTTGTCTGATGGTTGACTTTCCGATTTGACTGGTGCTGGTTCTGCTGAATCTTCTTTCCCCTCTTCTACTTTAGGAAGGGTTTCGTCAGTAGGTTTTACCTCCGATTTAGGTTCTTGTTCTTCCTTTGGATTTTCTTCTGTTTTAGGAGCTTCCTCTGTCTCTACTGCTCGGTTTTCTGGCTTATCTTGCTCCTGATTTGTTGTTACTTGGGGATTCTCAACTTCGACCACAGTTACCTCTTCAGGTTTAGCTGAGTCTTCTTCTAAAACAGTGTCCAAGCCAAGCGTTTTGAGGATGTCACCTGATAGATAACCAACATAACGATAACCCTCCATTTCAACAACACCCTCTCGACTAGCCGGTGCTAGAGTAGCAACTGGATCTACAGCTCCTGCACTAGGAAGGACTACCAATCCCATAGCTCCAACTAGAAAGACGCTGGCAATTTTCTTTCTCTTGTAGATTAAAAGCAAGCTCCCAACAGTCAGCAAACCAAAAGCTGTCAAAACAGATGCTTCTGTCCCTGTTTGTGGCAGCTGATTTTTTTGATACACCAAACCATAAACAAGTTCATTTCCATCAGGCTTTCCTGTCTGGATTAAATCTTTAGCTTCTTGTGAAATAACCTCTTTATCTACATAGTGATAGGTGGCTGCGTCCACTACAGAAGAAGCCATCAAAAGGCTTCCAAGAAATACAGAACCTACAACTCCCTTAATCTTACGAATTGAAAAACGGTCTTTTTTAAACACTTTCATCTCCTTTATTTATTCTCACGACTTTCTGATAGAATCTTGCGGATAGTGCGCACGCGCACCTCCGATTAATTTTGGACGACTAGCCAGCGCCGTTACATGGGCATGACCAATCTCTCTCAAAAGAGGGCGAATCGGAACCTGAACATGCTTGACATGCATACCAATTGCAGTATCTCCGATATCCAATCCAGCATGAGCCTTGATAAATTCAACCTCAACTGGATCTTGCATAAACTTAAAGGCTGCCAATTGACCTGAACCTCCTGCATGGAGAGTAGGAAGGACACTGACGATTTCCAGACCAAACTGCTCTGCCATCTGACGTTCAACGACGAGAACCCGATTGACATGCTCACAGCCTTGAACAGCTAGATGAATTCTTTTTTCTTCTAGGAGATCTAGGATGGTCTTCACAATGATTTCGCCAATTTCTTGGCTGGATTCCTTGCCAATCTGACCACCTATCACTTCACTAGAGGAAAGACCCAAAACAAAGATAGATCCTTGCTTCAAATTGGCCTTTTCTAAAACATCTTTCACTATCTGACGTGTTTCTCTTTGAATCTGTGTCTCGTTCATCTCTGCTACCTCTTTTGTCACTATCTATCATACCGTTTTTTCTTGTTTTTAGCAAGATAGACGACCTGGAAAGCTTGCCCAATTACGCATAAAACTCCCAGAATTGACTGGGAGTTAACTAGTTTCTATTCTATTTATGTATATTTCAACCGTCGTTCCTTTGTCGGGTGCAGAATCAATCTTCATCTGGTAATGTTCTCCAAAATGAAGTTTGAGACGCTGATCGACATTTTGAAGACCAACTCCCCCACGTTTGAGTTGACTTTGACTACTATCACCAGCATCTTGGAAGCCAACTCCATCATCCTCAATGCGGATGACCAATCCTGAATCCTGTTTCTGAACAGAAACTCTAATATGTCCCTGACCTTCCTTCTCCTTGATACCATGGTAAAGAGCATTTTCCACCAGAGGTTGCAAAACCAACTTGGGCAAGACTAGGTTATCAAAGGCAGGATTTTCAGCAATCTCGTATTCCAGCTTATCTCCATAGCGTTGTTTCTGGATAAAGAGATACTGGCGGACATGATTGATTTCATCAGACAGGCAAATCAAGTCCTTACCTTGATTGAGTGCCAAGCGGAAATAGGTCGCCAAGGACTTGATCACCTGCACCACTCGCTGACTATCATGAAATTCAGCCATCCAGATGATGGTGTCCAAAGTGTTATAGAGGAAATGGGGGTTAATCTGGCTCGAAAGGGCTTGAAGTTGGTACTGACGGGTCGTTTCTTCCTGGCTACGAATAGCTACCATCAACTGATCAATCTGATCCAACATGGCATTAAATTGGCGAGTTACTTCTCTCAGTTCATAGGCACCAACTTCCTTGGCACGAAGATTTTGAGCACCAGAAGCAATTTCCAACATGGTTTCTCTCAAATCCTTCAAAGGAGCAATCCAGCGTTTAAGACTGAACCACACTAAGCAGAGACAGACAAGAAGAGATGTGACACTAGCCCCAAGCAAGGTCCACAAGAGCTGACTCCGAACCTGGTCTAACTTTTCCAATGATGACACGCCAAGTACCGTCCAATCAGTTCCTGCAATCTTCTCTTGACTGACGTAGGATTTGTGACCAGGAGTATAACCCTGACCTGTCTCGATGTAGGGTTTCATAGCCTCCATTTTGCTAGACGAACTATAAACTGTGTGTTGAGGATGGTAGACAAATTCATGGTTTTCATTGATAATGAAGGCAAAGCCCTGCTGCCCCAACTGGAGTTGATTGAGATAGGCTTCCAGAGTTTCATAAGAAATATCCAAACGAAGCACACCAAGATTGGCTCCCTTTGTATCAAGAAGTTCTTGAGTGACAGAAATGACCCACTGACTATCTGATTTACGAGCTGGAGTCAAAACAGGCATAGCTCCCTGATGAATGGCCTTTTGGTACCAATCCTCAGCCATCATATCTGAAGAAGTTTTCATCTGAACACTGTCATCTGTAGAAATGACCTGACCAGATTTGGTCACCAAAACCACTGCTTTCAAGTCCTGGTCTGCCTTTAAGATGGTCAAAAATAGATCTCGGATTCCCTTGACCTTATCTTGACTGGGATTCTCAGCATAGGCTAGGACATCCGTCTGCTGGGTCAAACCGGTCGAGGTGGTTTCTAATTTTTTAATATAAGACTGGATAAAGTGGCTAGTCTGGCTGATGGTCGTTTGGCTGTTGCCTTCAATGGTGGTCTCAATGGCTGAAGAACTAGATTGATAGTAGAAAGTCCCGACCAGAGCTAGGAGAATAAGAAAGACCAAAAAGATGGAAATAACCATTCTGACTAAAAGAGAAGAACGCTTCATCGACCTTCCCCCTTCTTAAACTGACGAGGTGTCACACCTGCAATCTGTTTAAAACGTTGGGTAAAATAGTTCATATCTTCAAAACCAACCTTTTCAGCTATCTCATAAATCTTCAGATTTGTAGTTAAAAGCAAAAGCTTGGCTTGTTTGACACGTTCTCTCACCAGATAATCCTGAAAAGGCAGGCCCAGCTCTTTCTTAATCAAGGAACTCAGATAAGTCGGACTAAAACCTAAGTCACTGGCCAAAGACTTTAAACTAAACTGGCTATCAGCCAGATGGGACTGGATTTTCTGGGCCATGTTTCCTTCAAACTTATCGGCCAATAAATCTTGTAACTGCTCTTCCTTCTCTTCCTTATCTAGTTTTTGCTTGATTTTCCCCAACATTTCCTCAATATCCTGACGAGAAAAGGGCTTGAGCAGGTAGTCATCCACACCGAGTTTGACAGCAGACAAGGCATAATCAAAATCATCGTAGCCAGTCAAAAAAACTAGATGAACCTGAGGATAGGTTTCCCGAACCAGACTGGCCAACTGGATGCCATTTAGCTGAGGCATGTTGATATCGGTTAAAATGATATCTGGCACCTGTTTTTGGATTAATTCCCAAGCCTGCCTTCCATTTTCAGCCTGACCGATGATTTCCATATCGTAGGCTGCTACATTGACCAGTTTAGTCAAACCTTGTCTTACCAGATATTCATCTTCTACAATTAAGATTGTATAGGTCATGCTTCTCTCCTTTACCACTTACTAGTATCAGTATAGCAAAATTCTCCTCTCACTGCTTAGGAAAGACTTCTTATACTCAATGAAAATCAAAAAGTAAACTAGGAAGCTAGCCACAGGTTTCTCAAAGTACCGCTTTGAGGTTGTAGATAGAGAGACTGGGCAAAAAGTCTTTTAAATTAGAGAACGCATAGTATCAGGTATTAAAAATCCTTGATATTATGTGTTTTATTGTTAGAAAATTTGCTTTATTTTCTCCTCAAATTGAGTTTTTGCTCCGTCTCAACCCTACCCACGGTAAGGCGACGCTGACGTGGTTTAAAGCGATTTTCGAAGAGTATTAATCAACATAATCTAGTAAATAAGCGTAGCCTTTTTCTTCCATTTGGTCTTTGGGAATAAAGCGGATAGAGAGGCTATTGATACAGTAACGTAAGCCGCCCTTGTCCTGTGGACCATCCGTAAAGACATGCCCAAGGTGAGAATCTCCTACTCGGCTCCGCACTTCCATACGCGTCATATTGTAGGACTTATCTTCCTTGTAGGTGACAACATCTGGACTGATGGGTTGGGTAAAACTAGGCCAGCCACAACCAGACTCAAACTTGTCCTTTGATGAAAAGAGAGGTTCGCCAGTTACCACATCCACATAGATACCAGATTCAAATTTATCCCAGTAGCGGTTTGAGAAAGCCCGTTCTGTTTGATTTTTTTGGGTGACTGCATACTCCTCAGGTGACAGGGTCTTTTTCAATTCTTCATCACTTGGTTTGGAATATTTGCTGGCATCAATGACAGGATAGGCCGCCTGATTAACATTGATATGGCAGTAGCCATTTGGATTTTTCTTGAGATAGTCTTGGTGGTAATCCTCAGCCACTACGAAATTCTGCAGACTCTCCTTTTCAACTGCTAGAGGCTGATCGTACTTCTTAGCCACCTCATCAAAGACTTGGTTAATCACCTCTAGATCCTTGTCATCTGTGTAGTAAACACCGGTACGGTACTGGGTTCCCACATCATTTCCTTGTTTATTCTTACTGGTTGGATTGATAATGCGGAAATAGTGAAGCAGGATTTCCTTGAGAGAAATTTGATTGGCGTCATAGGTGACATGAACAGTCTCCGCATGACCTGTTTGGTTAATCAATTCGTACTTGGTTGTTTCCCCTCTACCATTTGCATAGCCTGAAACGGAATCTGTTACCCCAGGAACTCGAGAAAAATACTCCTCAACTCCCCAGAAACAACCACCAGCTAGATAAATTTCGTGCAAATCTGCATCTTTACTAACTTCTGTTTTTTTCACTGTTTTTCCTCCTTGGCTAACTGCCGCTTTCTCAATTTGCGAGGCATCTGTCTGCCCTGCATTTCTCATCAATAGAAAATAGAAACCGGTTATGGCTAGAAAAAATACTCCTAGCAACATGATGATTTTTAACTTATCATTCATAGGACACCTCCTAGGCTAATTCCTTCAAAGTTTGTAAAATTGCATCTTTTTCCATGAAACCTGGTTGCGTTTTGACCAATTTTCCTTCACCATCTATAAAGGCTTGAGTTGGGTAAGAACGGACGCCATAAGTTTCCAAAAGTTTGCCTGATGGGTCAACTAGGACTGGGAAATTTTTATAATCTAAGCCCTTATACCAATTCTTAAAGTCCGCTTCAGATTGCTCCCCCTTATGTCCTGGTGACACTACTGTCAAGACCACATAGTCGTCGCCAGCTTCTTTAGCAATTTCATCCGTATCTGGAAGACTAGCCAGACAGATGGAACACCAAGAAGCCCAGAATTTGAGATAGACTTTCTTGCCCTTGTAATCAGACAAGCGGTAGGTCTTGCCATCTACTCCCATCAATTCAAAATCAGCCACCTCTTTCCCTTTAGCTGCGCTTGTTTTACTAGCTGTCTGCTCCGTCTTCATTTCATCTTTCGTTTGGTGTTCACTAGTCATGGACTTGCCTGAACAAGCCGTCAAACAAAGGAGCGAACCTGCTCCAAGAACACATGTTTGCCATTTTTTCATATTGATATTCCTTTCCATTTTATTCAAATAATTGACTTAAAATTGAAGCATTTCCAAACAGAACCAAGAGTCCCATCACAATAATGAGAAAACCACCCACTTTTTTGAGGATTCCGAGATAGGGATGAAGTTTTCGGAAATGTTTCAAAACATAACTAGAGGTCAGAGCTAGAAGCAAGAATGGTAGCGCCAAGCCCAACGTGTACACCAACATGAGACCCGCTCCCTGCCAAGCACCTGAGCCACCTGAAGCCGCCAAGGCCAAAACAGAGCCAAGAACCGGCCCCACACAAGGCGTCCAAGCAAAACTAAAGGTCAAGCCCAATAAAAATGCCTGACTATAGCCCTTACCATTTTGCCCCTGTCCTTGCAGTTGTAACCTCTTTTCCTTATAAAGCCCCTTAAAGTGTAGAATCTCCATCTGGTGCAAGCCTAAGAGAATGATAACCGCACCCGTCACATATTGAAACCAAGAAGCATAAAGCAAGTCGCCTAAAAAACCAGCTCCATAGCCCAACAAAATAAATATAAAGGAAATTCCTGCTATAAAGGCCAGAGTTCGTAATAAACTAACAACTGAGATGGAAAATTTGCCACTAGAAGCCTGAGCACTATCCTTATCATCTAGTAACACCCCTGCATAGACTGGTAACAAGGGTAAGATACAAGGAGAAAAGAAGGATAGAATCCCTGCCAAAAAGACACTTAGAAAAAAGAAAATATGACCCATAAAGTTCCTCCTATCATTTTATTGATAGATTTATTATACTCCTTCCATTTTCGAAAAAACAGGGACAATGATAGGGAAAAATAGGAATTTAATCAGATGATTTAGAAATCTTGGACAAAAACTATACAAAAACTGTCAAAGCACAAAAGCGCAAAAGCGCATAGTATCAAGGCTTTATAGAACCTTGATACTATGCGCTTTTGTAATGGATAAATAGTTAGTCTTTTCTAAAACTAGGATCTTTCAAACTCTGTATACTGGCATTGATCACCGCACCTAGGATAACAATTTTAGCAATCAAGATAAACCAAAACATCATAACAACAAGAAGAACGGAACCTAAAATTCGGACGTCCACTAAATGATGGACATAGTAATTGAGATAACTAGAGAACAGAGTTAGTAAACCTAAAATCACTAAGAGAACAAAGGCACTGCCTGGTAGGGTATAGCTAATTTTCCTGTTAGATAGATTGGGAAGAAAATAATAAAGCATGACCAAGATAGCAAAGAGGAGAGCGTAAGTCAGAGGACCTGCCAACCCTTGTAAAGCCTGATAGATAATGCCATCTTTTGTCCAATAATGAGCAAGTAAAGCCAAAATCATCTGCCCAAATAAGCTCAGAAACAAGGCAAAAGCAAAGAGGATCTGTAAACCAAAACTGACTAGGAGACTTACCATCTGATGGGAAATAAGTCCACGACTCTTTTCGACGCCATAAGCCTTGTTAAAAGCTTTTTGCAAGAAATTCATAGATTTTGAAAAACTCCATAACGCCGATAAAACAGAAAAACTCAATAAACCTGTTGAAGGTTGGGTCAAGACTTCTCTGGCTATTTTTTCCACACCTTCATAGAGGCTTGGGGGCAGGACATCTTTTACAAATCCCAGAAATTCTCCCACAGGAATCTGAAAATAGGGGAGGATATTGACCACCACCAAAAGCAGGGGAAAAATCGAAATCAACCAATAGTAGGCTACTGCGACACTGGTCAACTCACTATCTGATGCTTGATAATAATGCAAAAAGGCTTTTAATAGAGGCTTGTCTATCAGCTCTTTCCACCACTTTTTCATGTCACACTCCTTCACTTATAATCTTATACTCAATGAAAATCAAATAGCAAACTCGGAAGCTAGCCGCAGGTTGCTCAAAGCCCTGCTTTGAGGTTGTAGATGAAACTGACGAAGTCAGTCACATATATAATCCAAGGCGACGCTGACGTGGTTTGAAGAGATTTTCGAAGAGTATTAACTAATTTCTTCTTACCAATTCCACCATATCATACGGCAGGGTATTGGCAGCTTCCTTCAAGGAATAGTTCTCTAAGTTATTGACATTTTGTCGTAACTTCTTGGCATACTTGGTCGTAATCAATCGTTTTTCTTCGTATTCGAAAATCAACTTGCGCTCCAGATAATAGCCCCTCAGCATTTCATCGATATTGTTAGGCTTAACGCGATTGATAACCCGTTCGACAAAGGCACCACTGCTGATAATAGCTGTTTCTCGAAGACGAGACTCCTGCATAAAACTAATCAAAGAGCGTCTATAGACTCCCTTCAGGTTTTCCAAACTTTCAATAATCATCTCTGTATTGGCAAGATAGAGCTCTGCAATTTGGTCATAATCAAGAGCACGGAGACGGCTTTGCTCCTTGTCCTTCCAGCTACGGAAAGTCCTCCCGAGAGTAAAAACTTCATGAAGGAGAAAACGTAAAATCCGCAAAGAAACAAGGAAATAATAGGTCAATCGTGACGCAAACTTACGATTGATTCCTCGTTCTATATTTTTCAGATAACGTTGGTAAACTCGGTAAGCACGATTGCTAATGTTCCCCTCTTCATAGGCCTGTTCCAATCCATCACTTTCAATACTAAGAATCAAGAGTTTCAAAGCAGCCCAGTCTTCTTGATCATCCTGGTTTTCTTGGCTTAAAATGAGATTTTCAATACGTCCATGGTAATTGTCAATAGCCGCATAGAGGGGAAGTTTATTTCTGGTGTCTTCCAACTCTTTTTCCAACTCCAGCGTTACTTCATTCAAAATGGCGATATGCATGAGATAGTCCTTGCTTTCTTCCTCTTCATCAGAAAGATAAGGCAGAACCAAGAGACCTGTTAAAAAGCTTACAAGCGTCACACCTGCGACAAGGAAAAGTAAGAGAGGATACTCCTGTTCTAAATTACTTGGTATCAAGAGAATCGTAGCAATCGACACCGTTCCCTTGACACCTGAGAAGGTCAAGAGAAGCATGTCCTTCATATACTTATTTAGCTTTTTCTTGAGACGTCTAGTCCTATAGGCAAAATAGCCATAGATCATGACAAAACGAATAGCAAAGAGGACAAAGGTAAGGGTGACAAGAGATGCCAGCAAGAGCAAGGGATTATAGATTGGATTGGTCAAGATAGGCTCTGCTATCATTTCCAACTCCATTCCTAAAATCACAAAGACAGAACCGTTGAGCATAAAATTCACTGTATGCCAAACTGTCTCGGTCACCGTATCCACTTGGGCTTCGAGGAGCGTGATTTTCTTGAAGCGACTCGCCTTTAAAATCCCAGCAACTACGACGGCAATAATCCCTGAAACGTGGACTTCTTCTGCCAGGAAGAAGGTTACCAAGGGTAAACTCAATTCCAGAAGGAGCTCACTAGCAATATCCGTTGCTCGCACACTTAGCAAGAAGCTATGCAGGAAACGATTAGTCATGGCTGTTAAAAAGCCAATTAAAAAACCGCCTAGGATTGAAAAGATAAGCGAACTGCTAGCTTGCCCCAGAGAAAAAGCTCCAGTTGTCCAAGCTGTCAAAGCTACCTGAAAAGCCACCAAACCAGAAGCATCATTCAAGAGTCCTTCGCCCTTAAGGATATTGGACACGCGCTTAGGAAAGCTAAAACGCTCCGAAAGAGAGGCAAAGGCCACCAAGTCCGTAGGACCAAGGGCTGCCCCAACAGCCAAGCAAGCTGCCAAGGGAAGGCTGAACCAAAGAAGATGGGCCAAGCCACCCAAACTCAGGGTCGAGATAAAAATCACTGGAAATATGAGATAAACAATGATTCGCCAGTGTTTTAAAATAGCCGTAACATCTGCTTCTTCAGCCTCTCGGAAAAGCAAGGGTCCGATAACCAGTGCCAAAAACAACTCCGTATTAAGGTGAAAGTCAGTATTGGGTAAAAAGAGACCAATCACAATTCCCAAAAGAATTTGCACCAAAGGGAGAGGCAAAAAGGGCAGGAGCTTATTGGTTGTACTTGAGACAATCAAAACCAGTAAAAATAGGATGAGGTAAATCAGTAATTCCACGCACGTCCTCCTTAATCTTTTTTACAACAGGATTCAAATATCTCCTTCTGCTCTTTGATTTTTTGGTCAATCTTGGAACAGTCTTTGTGCTCAATTTTTCTCTGGCACCGTTCCATTTCAAGAGCAACTAATTTTTTCTTGATTTTAAGCATTTTTTTGCTCATATGCGCTTGGTCTAGCACGCCCACCGCTCGTTCGTGGTGGGTTGATTCAACAAAATTCTGGCGCATGGCATCCAGCTTTTCGTGTAGGTATTGTTTATCCATGTCTGTATCTCTCTAATTTTTCAATCATCACTAAAAATGGTGGATTGTTGATTTGGTTTAAAGTTCGGTAAATGGTAGCTGTGTACTCTTGTTGGTTCAACTGGCTCACAAAATCCAAGACAGCATCCCTCTCGAGGTCGCCTCCATCATGACCATAGTAGATCATAATGGCAATCCGTCCACCTTTGACAAGTAAGCTACACAGCTTTTCTAAGGCTTCAATCGTTGTCTGAGGTTGGGTAATGACTGACTTATCAGCCGACGGCAGATAACCCAGATTAAAAATCCCTGCCTTGGCTTCTGTCACAAACTGGTCCAGTGTCTCATGACCTTGCAAGATTAACTGGGCATTTGTCAAGCCAGCCTGATGCAAACGCTCTTGGGTCTTTTCCAAGGCTTGCTTCTGAATATCAAAGGCATAGACTTGCTTGGCTAGCTTGGCTAAAAAAAGCGTGTCATGACCATTTCCCATAGTCGCATCCACTACGACATCCTCTTTTGTCACGACCTCAGCCAAAAAATCATGTGCCATCTCAAGTGGTCTTTTCATTTTCAAACTCCTGTTTTACAGCCTTGCATCCTTGAACACTTCCACGACGTCGCATCTCCATCTCAATGCTGTTGAGAGCTTCCCATTTATTGAGGCTCCACATAAGCCCAATCAGCATATCCCTAGGTGCATCTCCTGTGATTCGATGGATGACGATATGTTTGGGAATGATTTCCAGTTGGTCACAGATGACCCTGACATATTCGTCCTGACTCATCAATTGTAAACGTCCCTCATGGTAATCTCGTTGCATACGAGTATTTGTCATAAGATGGAGCAAATGCAGTTTAATCCCTTGAATATCGTTATTCGTGACACAACGGCGGACATTTTCAACCATCATCTCATGGGTTTCACCAGGCAAACCATTAATCAAATGGGAAACAATCTCAATCTTGGGATACTTTCTCAAACGCTTGACCGTTTCCACCTACAATTCATAAGAATACGCACGGTTAATCAGGTCAGAAGTTGCTTCATAAGTAGTCTACAAGCCCAATTCAACCGTCACATGCATGCACTCCGATAACTCAGCCAAATATTCGATGGTTTCGTCTGGTAAACAGTTTGGGCGCATTCCAATATTGATTCCTACCACACCTGGCTCATTGATAGCCTGTTCATAACGCTCTCGAATAACTTCCACCTTTTCATGGGTGTTGGTAAAATTTTGAAAATAAACCAGATACTTCTGAACATCCGGCCACTTACGGTGCATAAAGTCAATTTCCTTATAAAATTGCTCACGGATAGGCGCATCTGGGGCTACAATAGTATCTCCAGAACCTGAAACCGTACAAAAAGTACAGCCTCCATGAGCCACAGTTCCATCACGATTGGGACAGTCAAATCCCGCATCAATAGGGACTTTAAAAGTCTTTTCTCCAAAGAGTTTTCGATAATAATCATTCAAGGTATTATAAGATTTTATAACTTTCATTATAACAAAAATCACCCACAATCTCAAAAGCCTGACTTTCCTATAAATTCCTCTGTTTCTCGTTTCCATTAGCCTTTTTTTTATGATACAATATGGGTATGATTTTAATGAAATTAGCATCTATTTTATTATTGATACTGACCTTAGTCGTCTGCATTATCCTAACCAAACTTTTTAGATTAAAAAAACTAGGACGAAACTTTGCGGATTTGGCTTTTCCAGTCTTGGTATTTGAGTATTACTTGATTACAGCTAAAACCTTTACCCATAATTTCCTCCCTAGACTGGGGCTAGCCCTCTCGTTCCTAGCCATTATTCTCGTCTTTTTCTTCCTTTTGAAAAAACGCAGCTTTTACTATCCTAAATTCATCAAATTCTTCTGGCGTGCAGGATTCTTATTAACCCTTATCATGTATATAGAAATGATTGTTGAATTGTTCTTAATGAAATAGTCGAATCCCTAAGCATTTTTTTCTAGGGATTTTTGCTTTCTCTACAAAATAGTATAGACAATAACACTATACAATTTTATACAAAGAAAAGAGTCTGGGACAATAGTCTCTTATATCCAAAAAAGCAACGGATTTGCCGTTGCTTTTTTGCATGGTTGCGATAGTCTTGGTAAAATAGAATTGCACAATAAACCGTTTAGAAAGGCTATCCCATGCATATTCACTATAACACAAATCAAACAACTTTACCACTAGAAATCAGTTCCTTCTTGCCACAAGACCATCTCGTCTTTACGATTGAAAAAGTGGTGAATACCTTGGAGGATTATCACTTCCACGCCTTCTATCATGCCTTTGGTCGCCCGTCTTATCACCCAAAAATGCTTGTATCTGCTCTTCTATTTGCCTATTCACAAGGGATTTTCTCTGGGCGAAAAATTGAAAAAATGATGATTGAAAATCTGGCTATGTAATACCTAACAGGGCAGTTGGTTGTCAGCTATCGCACCATCAATCGTTTTCGAGTCGCTGAAGGGATGGAAGACCTTATTCGTGATCTTTTCATCGACCTCAATCTTCGTTTAAAAGTGGAAGAGTTAGTGACCTTAGATTGTCTGTTTATTGACGGAACTAAGATTGAAGCCAATGCCAACAAGTATAGTTTTGTGTGGAAGAAAACGACAGAGAAATTCTCCGCCAAACTTCAAGAACAGATACAGGTCTATTTTCAAGAAGAAATCACTCCCCTTCTGATTAAATATGCCATGTTTGACAAGGAACAAAAGAGAGGGTATAAACAGTCAGCTAGAAACTTAGCGAATTGGCACTATGATAACAAGGAGGATAGCTACACACATCCTGATGGCTGGTGCTATCGTTTTCACCATATCAAACATCAGAAAACACAGACAGACTTGCAACAGGAAATCAAGGTTTACTACGCCGACGAACCTGAATCAGCCCCTCAAAAGGGACTGTATATGAACGAAGGCTATCAAAACTTGAAAGTTAAAGAATGTCAGGCGCTTTTATCTCCCCAAGGTAGACAGATTTTCGCTCAACGCAAGATTGATGTGGAACCTGTCTTTGGGCAGATAAAGGCTTGTTTGGGTTACAAGATATGTAATCTGAGAGGGATGCGTCAAGTGAGAATTGACATGGGATTGGTACTTATGGCCAATAACCTCCTAAAACATAGTGAAATGAAATAAGAACAGGACAAATCGATAAGGACAGTCAAATTGATTTCTAACAATGTTTTAGAAGTAGAAGTGTACTATTCTAGTTTCAATCTACTATACAATAAGAGAACGACTCAAAATTAAAAAGCTAGAGTTCCGCAATTGGAAATATCTAGCTTTTTTGTGGTTGAGAACTATTTTGTCTCAGGCTCTTTATCTTCTATTTAGGACAAGAGTTTTTCTTTGGTCTTTAATGATAAAGAAGGTATCAAAATTTCTAGTCTTCTTTTTTACCTTTAGTAACTACTAATCCTGCACTCAAACCTAGAAGAGCTAAACCTGCTGCTACTGCTGCTTGGCTTGCCGCACTACCTGTATTTGGTAACTGGGCTTTATTAGTTTGACTAGCTTCACTTGAATCAATTGGTTTTGTATCTGCTTTTTCTGACACTTGTGGTTTTTTAGCTTCTTGAGCTACTGGTTTGGTTCCAACCAAGATGATGCGGTCTGTCGGAGCTTCTACCACTTCACGGAGTTTTTCTTCCTTACTTCCATCAGGATTAATCGCTGTAAAGATACGTTCTTTACCAGTTTTTCCTTCTTGTTCTACACGAGTTTCACCTAGATACAGTGTTGAATCTTTTTTCTCAACTGTCTTGTATGCCAAATCTTTTTCAACAAATTCGAGTTTTGGAAGATCTTCTTGTACAGCAGCAACTGTCTTCTCAGAAACTGGTTTTTCCTTAGTCAAGTGGATACGGTATTCCTTGACTTGTTTTCCACTTTCTGAAACGAGGCGAACAAGTACTGGAAGGCTATCTTCTCCACTATCTACCACAGTTGAAGCTACTTGATTGTTTTCTTCAACTGAGACTTTTGGCCGTTGACCTTTATAGGTAATTTGATAGTCTTGACGATTTTCAGCGAAATCAGCAAGTTCTTTTCCATCTACAAGAATCTTTGATTGCGTACTTTCTTGAGGCAATTCACTCGGTGCAAGGAAGGTCAGCTCAATCATCGCAACACCGCTCTTATCTGCTTTACGCTCCATACGCCATCTCATAGCTTTGGCTTTGATAGTTTTGATAGCTTTAAATGTTACGTTGATTTCATCACCAGCTGCAATGTCTTTATCCGCACGATAAGGCACAGCTTCCCAATTTTCTGGATTGTTAAATGGATGTCCAGATTCGTAGGCTTGGTAGTTTGAATAGTAGGTAGGCACTTCAAAGTCTGGGCCGACATAACGTTCCAAAACAAGTTTAGATGGTGCATCTGTACCACTATCTACAAAGAACTGAACTTTTCCTTGTGCAACAGTCCGTTCTACAATCTTACCATTTTCACGGAAGATTACGCCTGCTGATACTTCTGGATTGGTAGACGGTCTTGCAGACCAGTTTGTCCAACGACGATTTTCTGAATGATCTCCGTCATTGAGATAATCCACACGGTCATGGGAGTTTCTATCAATATCGTTAGTGGCTGAAGCAAAGGCCTGGTTACTGTCTTCATCATACTCTGGGTTATCTGAAAGAGCTTCGCCTAGTTTGTCTGTCACTCGTACAGTGAACTCAGCAACAAGATCACTACCAAGGACATGGCCTCGAACGGTAAATTGACCTGCTTTTGTCAGATTTTCTGCTTGAACTTCTTCCCATTCAACTGACAAGTCTTTTGTTTCGTAGCCGTCTTTACCTGTGAAGTAAACTGGAACCTTAGTCGGCAATTCAAGTGCTTGACCTACTTGTACCAAGCGAGCTTGTTTAACCGCAGCAACTGGTTTATAAGAAAGTAAGTTCTTATCCTTAGTGAAGTGCAGACGGTATTCTCCTAAGATGTCGCCATTTTCAGCTTTCGCGATGACACGAACTGGCTCACCTTCACGAACGCTTGGAACGACGGTAGCGAGACCATTGTTGCTAACACTTGCTGTGACTGCCGGAACTTTTCCATCTACAGACTCAAGGTAGTAGTCTGTCAAATCAGGGTTGAAGCTTGCTAAGTCTTTGCCGTCAACTTGGATTCTTGTTTGTCCTTGTTTGGCTGCCGCAACTTGTTTCGCAAAGATTTGTACCTCTGTGATAGACGTTCCACGCTTGTTATCTGCTTTAACCATGCGAATACGAATAGCATAGGTTTCAACTTTATCAAAGCTAAAGTGGTTCATTTCTCCAGCCTTGAGTTGAGCAGGGGCTTTTAGATTAGTAACTGGTTTCCAGTTGGCAGAATCATTAAAGACATGGTCCTCATTACCAACAAAACTAGGGTTTTTAGGAGCTGTTGGGACAGTCTTACCAACATAATACTCAATCACATAAGACTTCGGTGCACCAACTCCATGGTCTTCGTGGAATCCGACACTTAGATTATCAACGGAGCGTTTGCTCAAGATACCTGAATCTCCAAACAGAACACCGACTGAAGCTTCTGGATTACTACGATTCCAGTTTGTCCAACGATTGGCTGGTTGGTTATTGTAGGAAATGAGCTTGTCATTAACATTTGAAACTGGGTCGCTTGGATTTGAATCTGAAGCAAAGGCAAGTGGCAATTCTGAACCGGTCCATTGGTCAGAAATGTTTGCACCTTGCTCAGTTTGAGCAGATACGCGAACATGAAGTTTAGTTGTTAATCGCGTACCTTCTAAGCGACCATTAACTGTAAAGACACCTTCCTTAGCGTATTGCTCTGGACGAATCTCATCCCATGCAACCTTAGCTGATGAAACGTGACCATTTGAATCATATGTCCGAACGCTTTCTGGTAATTGTGGTGCTTCTGCGATTGGAGTTGTCACACTGACTTCTTCAACTGAAACGATACCTTCTACAGAGACTCTTGCACGCGCTTCAAGGTCAATTCCTTCAACTTTACCTAGTACTTCAAAGGTTTGATAGGAGTCTAGTTTTTCTTTCGGAATAGCTTGCCAAGTGACTTTGTGAGCTTTAGGGAAACCTTTGTCATACTCAACCGTTACTGTTGACGGAAGAGTAGGTTCTTGGTGTAAATCTGTCACTACATTTACTGGACGGATAGATTGCGCAATCTTCTTCTCAGTATTGGCCTGGATAGTGAGATCAACTTGGCCTTTAGCTCCCTCGTATTCCGCTTTGAGAGTGACTGCTCCTGGCTTATGTAACTCAAGCATTCCTTTACGAATTGCGACTTCCCCTTCACCACTTGTAGAGAAGGTTACTTTATCAGCTGGTAATACAGCTTGCGTTCCATCTTGATAGTGAGCTCGAACCGACAATTTGACAGTTTGGTCTTCTTTGAGACTGTCAGCTTTTTCCACTTGCAAGCTCAAGTGAGCAATTTTTGGTGCTTCTTCAAGGAATTGAATTGCATAGGTTTGAAGAGGGCCACCATCTTTAGGCTGAATAAAGATGCTCGCACGCATGCCGTTTGCTGCGCTTGCTTGAAGAACTGTCACATCAGCATTTTCAGCACTTGCTGTGACTTCTGGCAGTTGGGCACCATAAGATAGAGTACGATATTGCATTGGTTGTCGACTAGTAAGACCTGTTACTGCCTCACCTCCAACAGTAACAGTTGGCACTACAGGTGCTGCAGCATTTCCTTCTTCTACCACAAGGGTTGCATGAATTGGTTGACCTTCTAAATAACCGGTCGCTTGAATACGAGAACCTGGAATTGCTAACTTAACTTTATCTTCTTCGGCAATCTCCCACTTGTCCACTTCATACTCTTGTACACTTCCATCAGTCAAAACATAGGAAACAGATTTGTCTACAGAATTCAAGTTAGTATTTGGAGCAATACGTTTAACTGTTGGTAATTCTTTCGCAATTGCTAGAACCTCGACATGAGCCTCTACCTCACGTCCATTTGCTGTACCTTTAACAGTCACAACTCCTGCTTGACTAACATCGACTTGAGACCAAGTTACTGGAAGTTTTTCACGACTACCGTCGCTGTATACAAAACCTACTGTTTTCGGCATTTTTGGTTCTTTACCAATTAATGTACGAACTCTTGCTACTTCTGTCCCCAAAACAGTCTTCTCTTGTCCTTCTTTCTTACCAGTAAAGACGGTAACTTGATCCGATTTCAAGAGATCTGAGTGGGCAGTCAGAGTGAATTTACCTGCTTGTTCAGTTGATTTAACGATGGCAACCCCTTTACCGTTAAAGGCTCTACGGATCCATGAACCATCTGCTTGCGCCTTATAGCGTTCTCGGCTGGCTTGTTCCCCATTATCGACACCGACTAGTTGACCTTGTCCATGCAATTGGAAACGAACCAAATTATTGGCAGTTGGTACAACATTTCCTTCACTGTCTACGATTTCGTAGTAGATGTAAGTCAAGTCTTTTCCATCTGCGGCGATGGCGTGTTCTTCCTTGACGAGGCGAACTCCTGCTGGTTGCCCTGCAGTGGTAATCTTGTCACGTGCAATTTCTTTTCCAGCTTCATCGCGAGCTACAGCTTCCAAGGTACCTGGTTGGTAAGTAACCTTCCACTCAAGATAGAGTTCCTTAGCATTCGCACCTTCTTGGTAGGTACGACCATCGCTGGTTTGTTTTTTGTTGAAGGTCTTAAGACCAAGAGATTTTCCATTCAAGAACAATTCTACACTAGAAGCATTCGAATAAGCACGAACTGGAATCTTACCTTCTGAGTCAGCTACTTTGGATGCTAATTCTTTGTTTTCCCAGTTCCAGTGAGGAAGAAGGTGTACCATCGGTTTCTTCTTAACAGAAACCCATTGGCTTTGGTAGAGATAGAAGTCATGTTTTGGAATGCCGGCTGTATCTACGATACCAAAGTAAGAGCTCTTAACGGGAGTTTGATTTTGGTTGTGCCATGGTGTAGGTTCACCAATATAGTCCGTACCTGTCCAGATAAACTGTCCAGCATAGCCAGCGTTGTCACGGTCAAAAGTCCATGAAGCGGTTGCTGTTTTCCCCCAACCCACACGATCATTTCCATAATCTGACTGTTCATAATTACGCTCAGGTCCATTGCTATGTTTCAATTCACGTTCAGGGCGATAGTAACTTCCTCGTGTACGGGTTGCTGATGATGTTTCTGAACCGTAAATCAACCATTTTGGATGCTTAGCTCTAAGGGCTTTGTAATTATCTTCAGAATAGTTAAATCCAACAGCATCGAGTTCATCAGCAATTTTCTCATGCCCTCCGCTACCATTACCGAAACGGAATTTATCTGCTCCCATGGTAACATAGCGAGTCTTATCAACATCCTTGATAACCTTGACCAAACGTTTAACAGTTGCTAAAGAGTGGGCATCACCATTAGCTTCACCTATTTCATTACCAATTGACCACATGAAGATAGCAGGGTTGTTTTTGCCTCTTTCGACCATGGTACGTAGGTCAAAATCAGACCATTTTTCACCTTTTCGAGCTTCTGGGTGAGTGGCATCTTTTTCAAAGAAACGTCCATAGTCATAAGGTTTCTTGCCACCATACCAAGTATCAAAGGCCTCTTCCTGAACGAGTAAACCTAGTTCTGCTGCGATTTGCAAGGTTTGCTCACTAGCAGGGTTGTGGGTTGTACGGATGGAGTTAACTCCCATCTCCTTCATTTGTTTGAGACGGCGATATTCTGCTTTATAGTTTTCTTCTGCTCCAAGCGCCCCATGGTCGTGGTGCAAGGATACTCCATGGAATTTAATACGTTCACCATTCAAAGAGAAACCTTCATTTGGAGTCCAGTGATAGTAACGGTAACCAAACAAATCCTTCTTAGCATCAACCAATTGACCGTCACGGTAAACACGCGTAATCAATTCGTACAAGGCAGGTTTGTCATTTAAAACGGTCCAGAGTTTTGGTCTTTCAACTTCTAAAATCGCATCTAGGCTTGTTGATTCATGTGCTTTTAAGGTACGACTCTCTGTACGTACTAGACCTGTCACAGCCTGACCACCACGTTCAACGATTTGATATTCTGCTACAAGTTCATGGTCTTTGTCGTCCGTATTGACGATTTTGCTGGTCACATGAGTTTCAACCTTGCCATGTTGTTGTTCTTCAAGTTTTGGTGTTAAAATAGTTGTCCCATTTTTCTCAACATGCACCTTATCTGTCACTTGTAAAGTCACATCACGATAGATACCACTTCCTGAATACCAACGGCTACTTGGCTGTTTGTTGACTGCATGGACAGCAATCACATTCTCACGACCATCTTTGTTCAAATAGTTAGTGATATCATATGAAAATTGGTTATAACCATTTGGATAATGCCCCACTAACTGACCATTGACATAAACTTGAGAATCCATGTAGACGCCATCAAAAGTAAGGCGAACATTTTTCTTGAGGTCTTTTTCATCTAGTTTGAAAGTCTTGCGATACCAAGCTTCCCCACCGTTAAGCTGTCCACCTTCATTTTGTGCAGGAGATTCATGATCGAAATCGTTAAAAATACTCCAGTCATACGGTAAATCCAATTTTTTCCACGTAGATACATCTGCATCCGGTTTAATGACTTCCTTAGAATTTGCATTGAGTTTAAAGTGCCAATTTTGATTAAAATCCACTTTCCTGTCTTCAATCATTTGATTCACTTCTTCATTTGTTACAGCTTTAGCATCTTCCCTAAGCGGTTTTTCTTGACTTGAAGCTTGTGATTCTATCCTTGGAGCTTTTTCTTCCGGTTTAGCAGACACTTTTTCCTCTTTTGGAGTTACGGCTTCATCTTCTTTCTTCTCAGATGCAATAGCCTCAGTTGAACTAGATTCACTTTGTTCTGTCCTTTCAACTACATTTTTAGTTTCCAAAGCTTTATCAGCCTTTTCTTCTACTATCGTTTTTTCCTCTTTAGGTTTCTCAGCAGTATGAGTAATAAGTATTTCATCCGCATAAACTACAGATTCTCCAGCTATATTTCCTCCTAATAGAACTGCACAAGTCCCAATCATTACTGAGCAAGCTCCCACAGCAAACTTACGAATGCTATAAACTCTTTTCCGATTCCAATGGCCTTTCCCCATAAAACCCTCCTTATATTATATTTAGTGCAGTTAGCTACTGCCAAAGCCCAAGTGGTATACATTGTATGACAACCTAGTTTCAACAATTTACACTCTGTGAAAATCCAATTCAAACTTCGTCAGCGTCGCCTTGCCGTAGGTATGATTACTGACTTCGTCAATCTTATCTACACCCTCAAAACTGTGTTTTGAGCAACCTGCGGTTAGCTTCCTAGTTTACACTTTGATTTTCATTGAGTATTATTCAATTACCATTATTTTCTCCGATTTCTTGATAGTTTATAAAAAACCTAGGCTGTCACTCCTAAACAGTATGACAACCTAGTTTCAACAATTTACATTTTATAGGAGCGCATTATTTTGCTTTTGCTGCGTACTCTTCGTTACGTTTGATCATTTGTTTTCTGTACCAAGCAAAGATACCGATATAGAATACAAGGAAGACTACTGCACCAAGAATTGCTTTGATATCACCAGTTGTAGTGTTACCAATTGTCCAACCAAGAAGTTTTTCGATTGGTCCTTCAAGAGTTGAGTGAGTGATCAATTGAGTTTGGCTCACACCTGCTGGGAAGGCACCTACACCTTTAGCAAGTTCTGTTGCAAATGGTGCAATAAGTGTACCTGAAAGAAGGAAGAGTGGCAACAAGAGTGTTCCGAAGATAATCATACGGAGCAATTTACCACGAGTTACAACTAAGAGAGCTGGAGTAACACCCATAGCGATGATACCTGCAAGTGGCAAGATACCATTTCCGACTTTTGAAAGAAGAACAGCTTCAATCAACATGATTGGAGCAAGTACGTTGGCACAAGCCCAGATTTCAGCACGACCAGCGATGAATGGCCAGTCAAGACCGATATTGAATTTACGTCCTTGAAGACGTTTAGTAGCAACGTTTGTAATACCTTGTGATAGTGGTTCTACGGCTGCGATGAACCATGAACCGATAAGTGAGAAGAGTTCCAAAGATACACCGGCAGTCAAACCAAGAGACAACCATCCTTTGATAACAAGACGCCATTTATCTGCATCTGCAACACCTGCAATTGGATGTGGAGTTCCCATAATACCGATAACGATACCAAGGATGAAACCGATGAAGAATTTAGATCCCCAGAAACCGATTTTCTTGTTCAATTTAGCAGCATCAAAGTCATATTTATCAAGGCCTGGGAAGAATTTTTCAAAAATCTTATCCAAAACCATGATAACTGGGTTCATCATGTAGTTCATGTGAGTTGATGTCATTGGTGATGAACTTGGGGCGTTAAGAAGGTCATCAAATGTAGGTTTCATCAAGTCAGAGTTGATAATTTTCAACACACCGACAAGGACGATAGCTGCTGTAGCAATAAAGAGTGAAACCCCTTGACTCACACCATTGTTATCAGCATACCATTTAATCAAGAGACCTGTGATAGACAAGTGCCAGATATCAAAGATATCGACATCAAGTGTATCGGTTTTCTTCATAGCAAGCATCACTACGTTGACAATCAACATGATGAGCAAGAAGTAAAGTGTCCAAGCAGATCCCCAAGTGATTGTTGCGAGTGGTGCCCAACCAACGTCGGTAATACTCAATTGGATACCAGTGTTTTCAACGAATTTTGCAAGTGATGCTGAGAAAGCAGTGTTGAGCATACCGATGATGGCACCGATACCTGTAAGAGCGATGGCAAGTTTGATACCACCTTCAAGCGCTTTGGAGAATTTCACTCCAAAAAGTAAAGCCAATACTGTCAAAATGATTAACATGATGACAGGTCCACCCATATCTAAGATGGGATTGAAAACCTTTCCGATTAGGTCAAAGATTGCATCCATAACAGTTCCTCCCTTTTTTATGTTATATGAATGTTAACAAATTAAAATTAGCTTAACCCGTGTTCTTTAATGGCTGCTTCAATATTATCATATACTGGAGCACTCATAGCTGGGATACGGAATAAGATTGGTCCAGCTTCGATAACTGGAATACCTGGGTCAAAACCAAGGTCTGTCGCAGCAATTGGTGTGAAGATGTCATAACCTTTGATAAGGTCTTCGTTAACGTCTTTGACCATGACTGCATCACAGTGCACATCGTAGCCACGGTTTGAAAGTTCTTCTTCAAGAGCACTTTTAATTTGGTGGCTTGAGTTAACACCTGCACCGCAGGCAGCAAGAATTTTAATCATATGGATTTCCTCCGATTTAATATTTTTAATAGACAAGATTAAGCAATTGCTTCAGCGATATAAGCATAGAGGGCTTCTGGTTCAGAAATTTTTGATAGGTCTTCAAGATGACCATTTCCAGTAAAGAAGTCCATCAACTGAGCAAGAATGTTTGTTTGACTTGAACTTGAGTTATTAATGATAAAGAAGAGTAAAGATACTTCTACTTCCTTATCTGGTGCAATCATGTTGTGGAAGGTCACAGGTTTATCTAATCGAACGACCACAACTTTTTCGGCAAGATTATGAACAATATCTGTGTGAGGAATAGCCACATTCGGCAAATCCTTACCCAAAAATTCCATATCTAAGCCAGTTGGAAATGACTTTTCACGCGTGATCAAGGCTTCACGATAGGTCGGAGTTACGATTTCTCGTTCTTCCAATAAAGTTGCAACCTGATCAAAGAGATGTTCTTGATTATCCGCTTCTAAGCAAAACACAAGGTTTTTGTCAAAGAAATAATCTAATCCCATAAGGTTTTCCCTTCTTTCCATTAACTTTATGCCATAAGTATAACACTATATGAAATCGTTGTCAATAGTTTTCTGTTGATTTTTGTCTCTTTTTTTATATTTTTGTTGTGTTTATAGTTTGTTATATAAAAATAAACACACAAACAAATACTCCAAGCATTTTTCTGTTCTAATACTCAATGAAAATC
>NZ_VMLM01000006.1:0-5293 GCF_013276695.1 Streptococcus sp. 4155 | reverse complement strand
AACCATACATACGGCAAGGCGACGCTGACGTGGTTTGAAGAGATTTTCGAAGAGTATTATTTTCCTTCTTTATCAGGAAATAGGTAACCAATACCTACACAAGCCAGCACACCTGCTCCAATCACCAAGCCACTTGAAATTGGCAACAGGTCCAAAATTGCATTTGCGATGATAAAGGCAATAATCAAACACATCAGACTAGCCTTGTAGTCTTTTTTCAAAAGATTCTCTAGAGTGAAAAAGAGGAACAGACCCACCGGAATCAAAGACCATAGGCTGACATTCAAACTTGGCTAGCCAACAGAACCAAAATACAATACTGTCACTGCTGCTAATAAAAAGACAATTCCCAATAATTTTTTCATTTGTTTATCTCCAATTTTTTTATGAACTTGAGTTCTCTGATAGTGAAGCCTCACGTCCCTTACAAAAATCATTATAGTAGAGGTCAGTTTCAAGAACAAGTTCTTTTGCCTATCTGGTCTCTATATCGTAAGCGCGTCATAACAAGGTATCTATCATTCATGGAAGACCTCCTGTATACTATTAGTAAAGTAAAACTATTGGAGGATATTTTAATGCCACAACCTATTGTTCCTGTAGAGATTCCACAATCTCGTCGTTTTGATTCTAAAAAGAGAAATGATATTCTGCTTAAAATTCGTATTGGCAAGCTTGAAGTAAGTTTTTTTCAATCTCTCAATCTCGAAATGATAGAACAGCTTTTGGATAAGGTGTTGCTCTATGACAATTCATCTATCTAGCCTAGGGCAGGTCTATCTCGTATGTGGGAAAACGGATATGAGACAAGGCATTGATTCACTGGCTTATCTCATTAAAACCCACTTTGAATTGGATCCTTTCTCAGGTCAAGTCTTTCTCTTTTGTGGTGGACGTAAAGACCGCTTTAAAGCTCTTTACTGGGATGGTCAAGGATTTTGGCTACTATATAAACGCTTTGAGAACGGTAAGTTGACTTGGCCAAGTACAGAAAAGGATGTCAAAGCTCTCACACCTGAACAAGTAGACTGGCTGATGAAGGGCTTTTCTATCACTCCCCAAATAAATTCATCAGAAAGTCGTGATTTCTATTGAAATGATGCCTTTCTTTTTAGTATAATAAAGTTAGAAAACAGAGAGGGAAGCCTATGGAAGAAGATTGGGCTAAGATGGGTTTACCAATCACACGTAAGGAAATCTCTAATTGGCATATCAAGACGAGTCAATACTATTAGAGTCCCTTTATAACCTTTTACGAGAAAAGTTGTTAGAACAAGCTCTTCTTCATGCGGATGAAACCTATTATCGGGCTCTAGAGAGTGCTAGTCAGCTGACTTACTATTGGACTTTTTTGTCAGGAAAATCAGAGAAGCAAGCAAACACACTCTACCTCCATGATTAGCGTCGAAGTGGTTCAGTAGTACAAGAATTCCTAGGAGATTATTCTGGATATGTGCATTGTGATATGTTGCGGTAGTAACTTAGGACTTTAGTCCTCTAGTTCTGCCTATGCAATAGCAGTCCAAGGTTTAGGAGCAAGGCGACGCTAAGCTTGGTAAACTGCGAACCGCTAGAAGCTTATCGTCAACTGGAAGAAGCTGAACTTGTTGGATGTTGGGCGCATGTGAGAAGGAAGTTTTTTGAATCGACCCCCAAGCAAGCAGATAACTCATCCTTAGGAGCTAAAGGTTTAGCCTATTGTGACCAGTTATTTGCCTTGGAAAGAGACTGGGAAGACTTGTCAGTTGATGAACGCCTACAGAGACGTCAAGAAGAGCTCCAGCCCCTATAAGAAATCTCCAGATTAGAGAACTCACGGATAGTTCCTAATATGGAGATTTTTCAATATACTTCGTTATTGGACGGTTACAGAAAATTATCATTGTCAATCAACAAATAATTTATTCATTTTTTCTAAAACACTTTGATTAAGTATATCGAGTTCAAATTCAGTTTCAGGCCCATGACCATTTATTGGTAATTCATCAATTTCAAAACATTTATAGTTGTTCAATGTCGACTTCATATAATAAAAATCTAAAACTTTATCTCTAGGACTTTGCATGATGAATGTTTTATAAGGAAGATTTTTCTTCCACACCTTATCAGAAAACATTTCTGTAATTTCAGTTGTCGAGAACTTATCAGTAAACCATTTCCTTTCCATTCCACTTGTTTTTTTATTTGATTAGATAAATCTATCAAAGGGGAAACGCATATATGTCCACCTAGATTGTGAGAAAATCTGGCACTCAGTAGTAATCCTAATATAGATCCAAAACTTCCTGAATATAAATAAACTTTTTTAACATCTTTTACTGTTTTACTCACTATATACTCAATCGTTCTTACCAATTCATCTATCACATAATTCCAATTTTTATTTGATAATTCTGTATTAACTGAATAAGACGACCCAATATAATTAGCAACCAAGACATCTACCGAGTTGTTCAAGGCAAACCGATATATTTTAGCATTAGTAAATGAATTAAATTCATAGGATTCTGGACCACCATGTAAAGAAACTAATAACTTTTCTGGATTATTTGACTTATAATGAATCCCTTCAAACTTCTCAAAATAGAATTCTTTGCTTATTAACTCCTCTGACATATCTCTATAGATTGTCTCAAATTTTCCATCTTCAAAAAGTAAAAACTCGAATCCTTCAATCGTACTATGCTTCAAAACAAGTCTACTGTTTTGAAGTAAACAAAAATCAATCTTCCCTTCAAAATCATATTCTTTAATCATATTTGTTTTCAAGTCAATACTAACTAAAGTTGTTCGACCGAATCTATTCAAAATGACAAAAAGATTCCACTCGTCTAAAATAGCGTTAATAATAGGATAAAACAAGTCTAAACTTTCTATTAAGTATGAATCGTTTTCGAAATTATAAAGAGATATACGAGTAGTAGAGTAAAGACTGCACACCATATTTCCTCGATCACATAGATAATTCTGTATAATTTTTCCATCAATTTCTAGATTGGGCTGTATATTAGGTGTGGAAATTAACCGCAATTCAATATCATTATAGACTCTATACAAGTCCTGTTTCTCCCCAATATTACTTATCATAGCAGTGATAAGTTTTTCCTCTTCAAAAGAAATAAGAAACTGAGAGATAGAAGCTGTATCATCAGAAATGATCACAACAATATCTGAATTATAAAAATAGACATTTAGTATCTCTGCTTTATCTGATATATTGACTAGTTTATAGGTATCCAATTTAAGCTCTAGATTAATATTAATTCTAGATAACACTAAATACGAATTTTCCAGACTAAATATGTAAATAAAATTATCATTTGATAGTATTGCAGAAAATTCTTTGTCATATATTATTTGTCCATTATTATCTACTAATAATTCATCATGCCATAAAAGTTTACTATCTTGAGTATAAGATAGGAATATAGCATCATTTAAATCCAAATTTTTTATTTTCATCATCCTGTGACCTACTTTTTCATATACTTATAAAAAAGAAACAAAGAAATTGCATTTATAGTGGAAATGATAAAGAAAATGATTAATGTTTTTTGTAAATCATTTGCATACAGATTCCCTCCAAGTAATCCACCTAAACTATCTCCAATAAAATATGAAGTTTGAGATATACCATAGAAATATGAAATTTGTTCTTTAGGATACATATCCAACTCCATTAATTCTTGACTAATTACAGAACCATTTAAGAACAAAGCTCTGCATATAAGAATAAGAAACAAGTATAAAAATTGCATATTAAATATCAATAAAGCTGTTGATAAGCCCACTAAAATTTCACTGACCACAAAGATATACTCTTTATATTTTGAGGTTTTTTGACCTGAAAAAAGAGAAGAGAAATAAGTACTCAGTAGTCCTAAAATTGTCAATGTTACACCAATAACAGATACATTTATACCTTGTTTGCTTAAAATAACTGGAAGATATGGAGCAAATAAACTTACGCTTCCCCCCATAATGAAGCCGAATATTATAGTTCCAACAAGCAGGGTTCTAGCTTTTGCAAAATGTTTAAATTCAGCCTTCTCCAAATCGCCACTCTCATTATGAGATTGAGTAATAGGAGGAATTAGAAATACAGTAATCAGGCAAAGGACGCTCGAAAAAAGTAGAGTCAATTGTGTAGCGTTTTGAAACAAGAATGTTAAAATCCAGACAAGAAAACCTGCTAGTAGCATGCCTAAAGAACTTCCTACTCCATCTGCAAATTCTTTCAACGATACAATAGAGGAACGTTCTTCTTCACTTCCTATGCCCACAATCCATACTCTAATTAATAACAACACTACCGAAGCACCGATTCCTGAAACAAAACCAGATATTATAGAAATGCCTGAGTTATTAGGAAACATCCTAAAAAATAAGCCAATACTATATAAAATTAAACCACATTGAATCACTCTTTGAGGGGTAAATCGTCCTATTTTTTTACCAATATAAAATGAAAAGATGCCAGCAAATGCCATGGCAGAATAGGATAGACCATAATTAGGGAGCCTATCATTCATTTCAAACCAGAGTGCATGAACTGTTTTTGAAGTATACATAGATAGTTTAAAAAACAAATTGAAAATAAAAAAATTGATTGCAATAGGATATTTTCTTAAGATAATTCGATAGTTATTCATGATATTCGCTCACTTCACTTTCTAGTGTTTCTTTCATATCCGATAATTTTTCATTATCACTAAAATGTGTATCTAAAATTTTCAATAACGGTTGCATTTGTTTAAATTTATTGCAGTTATATAAAATTTCTAAAGATATAACCAAATAATCTTCTAGAAAAGATAAATCTAACTGTGAAACTTTGAATTGACATTGTTCTAATAATCTTTGTGCTTTTTCATACATATTCAGCTCGACATATATGTATTGTAAGTCATACCAGAAATCAAAACTTCTATCAGATAAATAATACGCTTTTTTATAATTCGTTAGACTGTCCTGCAACAATTGAAGTTCGCTCAAAACGACGTCCGCTAATCTTTTCATAGACTTTCTCCCCTCTAGGAGCCCCTGCATAAGGACGATAGAGATAGCGGTCGATTCCTGTTTCATCAATATATACGATTGGTAAATCGTTTAGGTTATCCAAAATATCAAGAAACTCAGCGACTTTCTCTGGGTCTTGTTCCTTAAAGCTCGTCATCTTTTTTTGAAGTGACCTTCATCTGCTTTAAAGCTGCCCATACTGAAGGGACAGCACAATCAAAATGTGCCGCAATTTCCCGTAAAAAAGCATCTGGATGAGCCTCTACAAAGGATT
>NZ_VMLM01000059.1:0-20472 GCF_013276695.1 Streptococcus sp. 4155 | reverse complement strand
AAGCTCCTCGGTCTCTAGTTTCATCTTTTTCATAACGGATGACACTTGTAGGAAGGACTTCGCGGTCAACCTTGCTTTTGGCTGGAACTTTGATAACTGTATCCGTGGCTTCTTTTCTATCAACAGTAACCGTTTCGCTAACCTTACCAGTCTCTGGATTAACATCGTAGGTCGTCGTTGTGGTTACATAGCCATCTTCTCCGTCAACCATCTCAATAGAAGCTCCTCGGTCTCTACTTTCATCTTTTTCATAACGGATGACACTTGTAGGAAGGACTTCGCGGTCAACCTTGCTTTTGGCTGGAACTTTGATAACTGTATCCGTGGCTTCTTTTCTATCAACAGTAACCTTTTCGCTAACCTTACCAGTCTCTGGATTAACATCGTAGGTCGTCGTCGTGGTTACATAGCCATCCTCTCCGTCAATTGTAACAGGATTTTCATTACGGTCTCTAGTTTCATCTTTTTCAAAACGGATATTTGTACTTTTTTCGGCGATGCGTTTTTCTACCTTATCTTTAGCTGGAACTTTTACAACAGTAGGTGTAGGCTGAGTTAGTATTTTTTCAGTTGTTTCTAGTTCTGAGACTTCTCCAGTATTTGTATCTAATTTGTATGTTGTAGTGATTTCCTTAGTTCCATTTTCTCCAGGTATAGTTTCAGGGTTACTTCCTCTTGGATGTTCTAAATCTTTTTCGAACTTAACTTCTTTTGATTCAATATCTCCAACACGAACAGTAGGTTTAGTTCCGACTTTTATGATTTTCTTTTCCATAGGAGTTGTTACTTTTTCTGTAGAAGTATCCTCTACTGCTTTACCATTTTCAATTCTGTAAGTAGTAGTAATAGTTCTGACACCTAGTTTACCTTGACGATTTGAATCATCTACTTTTTTCCCTTTTTCTAACGTGGGGTCCGCCTCGTATTCTGCTTCTATTGGAATATCTTTATGCTCAATCTTATCTTTAGCAGGGACTTTTACAACAGTAGGAGTAGGTTGAGTTAGTATTTTTTCGGTTGTTTCTAGTTCTGAGACTTCTCCGGTATTTGTATCTAATTTGTATGTTGTAGTAATTTCCTTAGTTCCATTTTCTCCAGGTATAGTCTCAGGGTTACTTCCTTTTTGATGTTCTAAATCTTTTTCGAACTTAACTTCCTCTGATTCAATCTCTTCAACACGAACAGTAGGTTTAGTTCCAATTGTTATCACTTCAGTTTTAGGTTCTGTTCTTTTTTCTATTGGTGTATTAGGAGTAGGTGTACCATTAATAGGAGATACATTATATGAGGTAGTCGTAACTATTTTTCCATCTTCTCCTGGGGTCTTTATTTTTCTTTTTCTAACTTCAAGATTATCATCTTTTTCATATATTGTTTTATGATTAATCGTAGTTTCTTGAATTTTATCTTGAGCTCCGACTTTATAGACGATGTCTTGCGCTTTTTTTTCAATAGTAGTTGTGTTGTTTTTAACCGTAACCTCTCCAGTTTTTTCATCTAAAACATAGGTAGTGGTAATTTTCTTAATACCATCCTCCCCTTCACTTTCAGTTACAACATCACTTCCGATAGGTCTATCAGGGTCTTTTATATATTTAATAGAAGACTCAATTTTTTCAGTAACGACAGTAGGTTTAGTTCCGACTTTTATTACCTGTGTTGTGGGTTCTGTTATTATGACCTTCTCGGGAGTTGTTTTAAGAATTGTTTTCTCTCCTGTTTCATACTTATAGAAAACTTTATTCTTAAATGCTTTTGCTCCCAGTTTTCCAGGTGTTACTTCTTTTTTAGTATTTAATTCCATAGTGTCGTCAGCTATGTATTTTGTTTCAAAAGGTACAGCCTCCTTTGTTTTAAGATCAGTTACGATTGTAGTAAATCCTTCCTCACTTATTTCGTCGTCAGTAGACTCAAATGATTCTGCTGATGGAGGTTGTTGTGCTGCTTGGACTTCGGTGCTGGTGCTATTCATAACCGCTGCAAACGATAATCCAATAACAACAGAACCTACATACTTTCCAATTTTCCTAAGAGAATATTGTTTTTTCATGTCTTTTCTATTCATTCTTTATCTCCTTTTTCTCCAGGTATAGTCTTAGGGTTGCTTCCTTTTTGATGTTCTAAATCTTTTTCGAACTTAACTTCCTCTGATTCAATCTCTTCAACACGAACAGTAGGTTTAGTTTCGACTTTTATAATTTTCTTTTCCATAGGAGTTGTTACTTTTTCTGTAGAAGTATCCTCTACTGCTTTACCATTTTCAATTCTGTAAGTAGTAGTAATAGTTCTGACACCTAGTTTACCTTGACGATTTGAATCATCTACTTTTTTCCCTTTTTCTAACATAGGATCGGCTTCGTATTCTGCTTCTATTGGAATTACTTTTGTTTCAACGCTATCTTTAGCTGGAACTTTAACAATAATATTTCCTACTTCATCAACATCAGTCTCCGGTTCCTCTCCTTTACGGCGGGTATCGTCTTTAATAAATGTCACTCTTGTTCCATCAGCATGAACAAAACTTGTATTCAGGATTCCTCCTAAAAATAAAGTTAGCCCGACTATCACAGAACCAAAAATCTTTCCGAGTTTACGTAATGCATAGCGCTTATTGGTATTAGATTTTGCCATTACATCCTCCTTCTAAAAGTTACTACTTAGTATAGCATATTTTCTGGCAAATATTAAACAATATGTTTCATACATCAAACAAACTTAAAATGATATATTAATTATTGAACTAACACTTTAACTATATCGTAATCAATCTCATATATAAAGGATTGCAGACATCTTATCTAAATACATGCTAATATATTTAGATACAAACATTCCAACTTGATAACTTTCACTCATCTTTCATCATTCCTTATACAACTATGCAGTATAAATAGAATAGTTTGCGCATCAGAATGAGACTATTTTAATGTTAGATATTTTGATAAAAAAACATAAATAAAATTGGTGGAATTTAATTCCCTAACTCGATAGAGGATTCTATTTTAAATTTAACAACAGCTAGGATTACACTATAAAAAGCACATTACCACCTGTTCGGCTGGAGAATCTAGTCGATTAGCTCCCTCTTAGTTACAAGCTTAAAGCGATTTTTTAACTAATACTAAACCAGATTAAAGAAGGAACTAGAACATCTGTCTTGTACTAATCAATATGCTATTTTAAAGTTGCAAATAAACTTAGAATGCCATTTATTATATTTACAATAAATAGTTGACTTCGATAGAAACAGAAAATAGAATTCAACATTCTTCCCTACTTATCTGATAATAAATAAGATCCGCAAGATAGCCTTTTCTCTCTACACCATTAACTATCGTTTGTAGATAGGACATTCCAGCCTTCTCCATGACACGACCTGAAGCTGGGTTGAGACTGGCATATCGAGCTTTGACTTTTTGAAATCCTACTTGAGTAAAACAAAAGTCCAAGACAGCTTTTAAGGCCTCTGTCATAAGACCACGACCCCAATAGTTTTTTCCTAAAATATAGCCAATTTCACAAGAAGAATTGTTCTCATCTATTGCAACGATGCTGATATCTCCTATCACTTGCTCTGGGTTCTCTTTGAGACAAATGGCCCATTTGTAATAGTTAGGATTGGTATAGGAGGCAACCCAATTTCGAATGGAGTTTCGAGTGACCTCGACATCAGGATGGGGATCCCAAGTGACGTAGGTTAGATTCTCAGCAGACGAAGCCCAATTTTGAAACATAGCTTCTGCATCACTCTCCACAAATCTTCTCAAGATCAAACGGTCTGTCTGTAATGTTTGCATACCGATAGCTTTCATGATTCCACCTCACTTCCTTATTTCTATGCTCGTAGTAAAAAGGCTCAACTCAGTAACAGCTAGAAAACGAGTTTGTCTTCTAATTTCTTGACGCAGTCGCTGTCTGGTTTGAAATACGCTCTAGCAAGCTTTTTCAAACCTAGTCATCGTTGCAGGGGTAAGACGACGAAATCGAACTCTTCTAGTTACCGATTCTACCTCATTTTCTTATTTCTAAACTCGGGGTTCAAGGTCCCCCGGACCTTCTCGCACTTTCTTATTTCAAGGTGAGAGGCTGAAAACCTCCACTGGATGCTATTCTTGCTCCCCAGTTTCTAAGCAAGAAGCTAAAAAGGTCCCCCGGACCTTTTTACTCCCAAAAGTCATCAAATACGGTGATGGGTAGGTGGCGTTTGTGTTGGCCTTTGTGCCACCAATTTTCGATAGTGATTTGGGCTTCTGGGCTGATTGTTTTGCCTTCTAGGTAGTCGTCAATCTCTTCATAAGTGACTCCGAGGGCTACTTCGTCAGCTAGGCCTGGTTTGTCTTCTTCTAGGTCTGCTGTTGGGATTTTTTCATAAAGGGCTGGATCTGCACCAAGTTCCTTCAATAGTTGTTTTCCTTGACGTTTATTGAGACGGAACAGTGGTAAAATATCTGCACCACCGTCACCAAACTTGGTAAAGAAACCTGTGATATTTTCCGCAGCATGGTCTGTTCCAATGACCGCTCCGCTATGGGCACCAGCAAGGGCATACTGAGCAATCATACGGCAACGAGCCTTGATATTGCCCTTGTTAAAATCTGAAACAAGACTACCTGTCGCTTCAACTGCAGCTGTCATAGCGTCAGCTGATTCCTTAATATTGACGACTAAACTGACATCTGGCTGGATGAAGTCTAGGGCTTTTTGAGCGTCTGCTTCATCGGCTTGTACTCCATAAGGCAGGCGGACAGCGATAAATTTGTAGCTGTCGTCTCCCGTTTCTGCTCGCAGTTCTTCCATGGCCAGTTGAGCCAATCGTCCTGCTAAGGTTGAGTCTTGTCCTCCAGAAATCCCTAGTACAAAAGTTTTAAGGAAGGGGTGTTTTTTCAAGTATCTTTTTAAGAAATCAATGGAACGACGGATTTCTTCCTGGGCATCAATCACTGGTTTGACACCCAGCTCTTGGATAATCGTTTCTTGCAAACTCATTCTTCTTCTCCTTCACCGAGGGCTTCCTTGCGCATTTTGTCAATCAAGTCCATCTTGTCTTGCCATACATCACGCGCCAAATCCACTGGATAGTGCTGCGGATTGAGTACACGCTTGTACTCATCCCAAAGCTTGTCAAATTCCTTACGAGCATAATCCTGAATCTCAGTCAAGCTAGGCAGGTTGTAAATCAATTTCCCGTCTTTGAAGATATCCACCAAGAGAGGAACAGCGTCAAAATTACGAACGGTCTTCTTGATGTAGGTATAAGTCGGATGGAACATCTTGATTTCTGTCATACTGGCAACATCTACGCCGTCATAAGTGATGTAATCACCCTCTGACTTGCCTTTTTCACGACTGGTAATGCGCCACACCTGCTTCTTACCTGGCGTAGACACTTTTTCCGCATTATTAGACAGTTTGATAGTATTACGCATCTTACCATTTTCATCTTCAATCGCAACAATCTTATAAACCGCCCCAAGAGCTGGTTGGTCATAGGCTGTAATCAGCTTAGTTCCCACACCCCAGACATCAATCTTGGCCTTTTGCATCTTGAGGTTGAGGATGGTATTTTCATCTAGATCATTAGAAGCATAAATCTTAGCCTCTGTAAATCCAGCCTCGTCCAGTTGCTGACGGACTTTCTTAGAAATGTAGGCAATATCCCCAGAGTCAATCCGCACACCCATAAAGTTAATCTGGTCACCCAGCTCACGCGCCACCTGAATGGCCGCTGGCACACCGATACGAAGGGTGTCATAGGTATCCACAAGAAAAACGCAATTTTTGTGGGTCGCAGCGTAAGCCTTGAAGGCCTCATAGTCGTTACCATAAACCTGCACCAAGGAATGGGCATGGGTACCCAAGACAGGAATATCAAAGAGTTTACCAGCACGCACATTGCTGGTTCCATTAGCACCACCAATCACCGCTGCGCGTGTTCCCCAGATAGCCGCATCCATTTCTTGAGCCCGACGTGTCCCAAACTCCATCAAGGGTTCATCTTCAATAACCGAGCGAATACGAGCTGCCTTAGTCGCCACCAAGGTCTGGTAGTTGACGATGTTCAAAAGGGCTGTTTCGACCAACTGACATTGGGCTAGAGGGCCTTCCACCTGCACAATCGGTTCATTAGTAAAAACCAAGTCCCCTTCTTGGGCAGAACGAACGGCCAACTCCAACTTGAAATTGCGGAGATAGTCCAAGAATGCCCCATGATAGCCTAGCGACTCCAAATAGGCAATATCACTATCTGAAAAACACAAGTCTTCAAGATAATTCACAATTCTTTCCAAACCTGCAAAAACCGCATAGCCATTTTTAAAAGGCTGCTGACGGAAATAAACCTCAAAGACCGCCTTTTTATTGTGAATTCCTTGGTCAAAGTAAACCTGCATCATGTTAATCTGGTACAAGTCCGTGTGCAATGTCAAACTATCATCTGGATACATACTTTTCCTACTTCCTTAGCTAGAAACCCATGAAAATTTTCAAGAACTTTCATGTATTCCAATAAATTAGTACTATTATATCACATTTTAGCTGGATTGAGAAAAGAGTAACAAGCTATTCACTACTCTCCAGTTCATCCATGTCTTGCTCAAATTTTTTCTGAGCCCATTCTCCATAGCTCTTCAGACCGAGATTGCCTATAAAAACCCAAGGAAGGTAAATGACATAAGTAATGACCCAAGCAGATAGGTATTTAACGTTCAAAGGATTGTGCTGATAAATTTCTATGTTGAATTGATAATTCTGCAACATCAAAAGAACCGTAATCGCCAAGGTTAGAAAAAAACAACCCAAAATCGTAAAATGAAAACGACTATAGTAGGTCACTCCCAGATAACGGGCACGATTGAAAAAGAAGAAAATTCCTACTATCAGAGTATAGACTAGAAAATTCGGATTAAAAAGAGATGGAGCCAACACTGCCACCAAATAGCTTAGAAGTACAAGCCCAATAAAGAGTGAAAAAGACTCTGCCCCAGCTTTATTGATTAGTTGTTCTTCTCTTTCATCAAGTAATTGATAATGAATAAATTTATTTACCATCTTCTTCCTCCCAAAATAATTGGTCTAGGGTTTTCCCTAAACATCTGCAAATGGACTGGCAGAGCGAGAGACTGGGATTGTATTTTCCCGCCTCTATCAAACCAATAGTCTGGCGCGTCACCCCGACAGCATCTGCTAGTTGACCTTGAGTTAAATCAAGCTCTACACGAGCTAATTTTAATTTTAAATTTTTAGCCACCTGCGTCCTCCTTATAGTTTTAATACTCATCTACTCTTAAAAAATCCAAAACCAACAAAAGCTGTCAGCTATTTATTATAACCTCATTAATTAGCACTCCAATATTATCGTCAGCCTAAAATCAGTATGTTGGATTGTTTAAAATAAACTTCCTAGTTTGATATTTGATGTTTTGTTTAGTATTAGCTTTAGTAGGGTCTTTTAAACGAGTTTTGATTGCTTGTATTTTTTATTTAGTTGATTTCATATCACTATTATATAATGCTTTTGGAAATGAGCCTAGTATAAGTCAAAAACGTGTTGAATAGTGAAAGCAGGAGCATACCAAGATGACTGATTTTTTACTGTATTTTAGGTATGCAAAATAATACTAAATGAAACTAAAATGAATACTTCTTGCTTTTCTTGAGAGTGAAAAAGTACAATAAAATGATTGTAGTGATTACCACAAGATACTGACTAATAGACATCGTATTTGAAGCCACAAATACAGGTAAAGAATAAAAAGGAAGAAGTTCAATTGCTTTGATAAACAAATCATTACTAGTATTCATCATCATCGTATTTAATATATTAGGGATAAAGAGTAGTAAAGCTACTAAAATACCAAGCCACTTTTCAATTTGTATAAATAGAAAATGTAAGATAATAGAAAATAAAATAGGACTAACAAAATTGTATTGACTACAATGGCTACTATAAAATCTAATCCTAAATCACCTGGAACACCCAATTTACTTACGATGACTAGTAACACAATACCATTCAAAGCATAGATAATGGAAACTGAGATGGCATATAGAAAATTGGACAAGACGTAAAACATCCGATTTTTCTGTTGATTATAAAATAAACTGATCGTATTGTAGGAAAAATCCCTGCTAATAATTCGATTAGCATGTATAACAGCCATTAACATACCGAGCATAGCATAAAAGTTTGAAATATGCTTGATACCAAGCGATGTCTCTTGAGTCTTTAGAATAAAGAATGTAACCAATATCGGCGGTATAAACGAGATAAGCAAACCGAGATATATTACGCCTGATGAATATAAATCCCTCATATTTTCCTTAAGAAAATTCAATTTATTTAATTTCATGATGGTAACCTTCCTTTATTTTGAACGATTTAGATAAATATCTTTAAGCGTCTCTTTTTTAGTTTCAAAATCAACTACTTTAATAGAGTTTTCGTTAAAAAATTTAAAAAGCTCACTACTTTGAATATTACCAGACATAGTAATTCTCAGTCCCTCTTCCTGAACAATATCCCCAAATTCTTGTTTGGTAATGAAAATGTCTCTATCTGTAGCTGATGAAAAAGCTATCTCAAACAAGAAATTATGACTATCTTTTCCTACTTTTTGAAATGTCAAAAGCCCGCTCTCCAAGAAAAGAACCCTCTCACAAATTTCTTCAATATCTTCTAATTTATGACTCGATATTAAAATTCCCACATTTTCATGTAAAGCTAAATTTTTTAGAACCGCTAAAACTATTTGTGATGATTCAATATCTAAACCATTAGTCGGTTCATCTAAAATCAATATATCAGGTTCCGTAACGAGGGTTAGAAGCAAAGCTAATTTTTGTTTTGTACTCAAAGAATAGGTCTTTACTTTTTTATTAATAGACTGAGTCAAATCTAACTCTTAGATCAAACTTCTAAATCTTTCTTGATTGTAGTCAACACCATATAAATTTGACAAATATTTTAAATTCTCTAAACCTGTTTTAGATAAAAATAATTTTGGTTCTTCGATTAAATACCCAATATTATCACTGCTTATAATATTACCTGAAGTCGGTTGATTATTCTGAGCAAGAATTTTCATCAACGTACTCTTACCAACTCCATTTCTCCCTACTAGACCAACAATTTCACCCTTGTTAAGTGCAAAATTTATATCTTTGAGAATGATTGAATGACCATAATGCTTACTTACATTTATAACTTCCATTTTTCAATTCCTCCATTAATATTCTCGGTTTTCTCTTTGATTCCCATTAATTTTAAAAAGTTGCGCCTCTTTTTAACAACATTATATCATATATCTAACTTAATGCAATATATAAATGTCATTTTGTAAGATTTTACTAGCAAAAAAACTCTCTACCATAAAAAATAGAGAGTGTTAAGTTTAAATATAGGATTTCAAAATATCGATGACATCACTTCTTTGTTTAATTTAATATGCTTTGATACCTAAGCTTCGACTTTATCACTTAAAAAATAAAAAAGGACAGCTAATTTCTTGCGCATCAAGGGATTTCGCCATTCTTTAATCTCGTTTAAGTGTTGTATATGGAGCTTTGCATAATTTTTTAAAACTAAACAACTACATTAAGCACGAACTGTGACGCTGGTTCCATCTTCCTTATAAAGATTGATAAGCCCCTCTTTAAGAGCTCGAACCATGTCTCCTGATTGAACGGGTTGTGGGACTTTAATAGTCAAGAGTTCCATTGGATTTGGAGCACGGTCGATTTTATTGCCTTTGGCATCGTGAAGATCCTCAATATAGGTTTCAAAATGACGGAAACCTGGGCCATAAAACTCAACTTGGTCGCCTTCGTTAATAACGTTCCGTTGACGAATAGTTGCTGTTTGTGTCACATCATCATAAGAAACCACTTCAGCGACAAATTTATACTCAGGAATTTTACGACGAGCACCAAATAACTGCTCATTTTCAGATGGTGTACCATAATAAAAACCTGTTGCTAATTCACGTTGGGCAACCTTCCACATCTCATCGACCAAGTCTTGTTTGATAGCTTCAAACTTTTCAGGACTTTCAAGATATGCATCCACAGCCGCCTTGTAGCAGTTGGTTACTGTTGATACGTAGTGAATAGACTTCATACGTCCTTCGATTTTTAGACTGTCCACACCATTTTCAATCATATCTGGGATATGGTCAATCATGGACATATCAACGGCTGACATTGAAAATTCTTCTGGAATCTCACCCTTCAAACTATTACGTTCTTTCCCAAATGGCATATCGTAAAGGTCGTATTTCCAACGGCAGGACTGAGAACATCCACCACGGTTGGCATCACGCATACTCATGTGGTTTGAAAGAGTACAACGACCAGAGTATGAAATACACATAGCTCCATGGACAAATGCTTCAATCTCAACATCTGTACGTTTGCGAATTTCAGCTAATTCTTCCATCGAAACCTCACGCGCCAAAACGACACGAGTCAAGCCCAGTTCTTTCCAAAATTCAAGTGTTTCATAGTTAGTGGCACTTGCTTGGGTAGAGAGGTGAATTTCAAGACCTGGTGCTTCTGTCGCTGCAATCATAATCAAGGCTGGGTCAGACACGATAACTGCTGCAATCCCGATATCACGCAGTTTACGGAACCACTCACCAGCACCAGCTTCATTTCCTTCGTGCATAACCATATTAGCCGCTACATAGACCTTGGCACCATACTTGGCCGCAAACTGGACACCTTCTTCCATTTGTTCAAAGGTAAAGTTACCTGCACGGCTACGAAGACCATAGGCCTGACCACCGATAAAGACAGCATCTGCCCCATACTGAACAGCTACCTTTAGCTTCTCCAAAGTCCCTGCAGGTGATAAAACCTCAGGACGTTTTAATGTTTTTGTCATGTTTTCTCCTATTTGCAATATAAAAGTTTGACGTATTTCCTTCTCATTTTTATAGTAAATAAGGGATAAAATCAAGCCTAGACAGATTGTTTTGACAATTCTAATCTTTTAATACTCTTCGAAAATCTCTTCAAACCACGTCAGCTTCCATCTGCAACCTCAAAACACTGTTTTGAGCAACCTGCGGCTATCTTCCTAATTTGCTCTTTGATTTTCATTGAGTATAAATACAAACTATTATCCACTCGAACAATTAAGAGATTTAAAATTAAAAGTGTTGATTGATATTTTTGAAACCGAATTTGATTATAAATTCGAAATCAAAAAAATGGAAGAATCTTTAGCGATTGTTCATAATTTGTCCCCATTTGATGAGTTTGAAAAATTATCAATAAATAATACGGACGAATATATGAAAAAAAACATTTTTTTATCAAAAATATGATATAATGGTTTTATATTACGAATAAGGAAGTAGGGAAGAAAATATGCAGGGTGGCACACGCAAGGGAGCGGGAAGAAAACCAGTTTCTGATAAAAAACAGATGAAAAATATTTATCTAACTCAGAGTGAGATTGATGTAATTGATTCACTTGAGCTTGATAACTGTAAGAATTTTAGTCAAAAATGCTCCGAGCTAATTAAAATAGGAATAGACACACAAATGAACACTAAAAAGAAAACTACTTCAAATGATTCAATAAAGTTTATCGACTTATTCGCAGGTATTGGTGGAATCCGTAAAGGATTTGAGGATAAGAACACAGAATGTGTTTTTAGTTCCGAATGGGATAGGTATGCTTCTAAAACTTATGAAGAGAATTATGGCGAAAAACCATATGGGGATATTACTCAAATCAATGAGAAAGATATTCCAGACCATGACATTCTTTTAGCAGGTTTTCCATGTCAGCCATTTAGCCATATTGGTAAGCGTGAAGGTTTTACTCATGAAACCCAAGGAACTTTGTTCTTTGATGTACTTCGTATCTTAAAAGAGAAAAAACCAAAAGCTTTCTTACTTGAGAATGTAAAAGGGCTTGTAACTCACGACAAAGGGAATACTTTAAAAGTCATTATGAGAGCGTTAAAAGAAGAATTAGGCTACTCAATTTTCTATGAAATTCTTGATGCTCAACGTTTTGGTTTACCACAAAGAAGGGAACGTATTATCATTGTAGGTTTCCATCCAGATATAAAAGTAGATAACTTTGAATTTCCTAAAGGAAGCGATAAAAAAGTCCCAGTAGGTTCTATTTTAGAAGATAATCCAACTGGGTACAAAATTTCAAAACATCTGCAAGATACATATCTTTTTAAAAAAGATGATGGCAGACCTCAAATTATTGATAAAACTAGCGAAATTCAGGTAAATACACTTGTTGCAAGCTATCACAAAATTCAGCGTTTGACAGGAACGTTTGTAAAAGGTGGAGAAACTGGGTTGAGACTTTATAGTGAACTAGAATGTAAGCGACTAATGGGATTTCCAGATGATTTCAAAGTACCAGTTTCAAGAACTCAAATGTATAGACAATTTGGTAACTCAGTAGCTGTACCAGTAATTAAAGCTGTCGCTGATAAAATGAAAGTATACCTTTAATCAAAAAATAGCATATCATATTTGAACTGCTACTTTTTATTATTCGTAAAACCTTTGATTTGTACTTTTTGACCTCGTTTTTTACTAGGGTATGTCCATTTAAACGGAGTTCCAAACTGTCCTTTAGATGAATATTTCTTAATATATTCATCAACATACAAATCCCTTAAAATAACCTCAAATTTTTTTAGTATACAGCATTATATCAGCAACTTGAATAGAATTGTTAACTAATGGACTATTGACCCCAAACATAAAGAAGTTAACTAATTCTTTATTGTATTTATGAATTTCATCAACTAATGTGTTATAGGCAACTTCATTATTTTCTTTCAAACCTTTAGCACTACCATATGCTTGAAATTCTTTGAGTGAATTAGCCAATGACGAAGAAGAATCGAGATTAAGGGCAAGAATAATATCATCTACAGCTCCCTCATGGACTGTTACGGTATCCGCAGAAGTATTTTTTACACTAATATTTTTAGTTATTTCTTTTTGTTCAGTAGTAATCGTAAAAGATACATCTGTTTTTGGATAACCACGATTACTTAATTTAGGTATTGAATTAGTTGCCACAATATCTAAAACAGTATCTTGTTCACTAACACCAGAAACTTTTAAGATTTGACTAAACCAATTATAAGTGGAAGATTTAATTGTTTGGCTATGTTTTGCGTGATTATTCCATAGAAGGATATTGTTTTTGTCAGTCAGTAAGTCAACTATACTATCCTCAGCATTGTTTCCCAAAATATTAGCACTAATCCCTTGAGATAGATTTTCGGAAGCATGATTTAGTACAAAGTCTTTTAATTCAGAAAAAGTTAGTACATCATCTAAGAAAGATACATAAGTTTCGCTATGTATCTTATTTGAATAGTCGTTTTTATTTTTTATTTCTTTTTCGGTAATAGAATCTGGTACAACAACAAAGATTCTTGTGACATTCTTATCAACTAACTTGATGTTTTGAGCAAAAAATTCATTCCCATAGATTCTATCAGTTCGAATCGAGCTAGTCGGTTTAACTAACCAAGTTTCATTATCAAAGTCATTGAAAGTAATTGCATAATCCATTTTAAATTGTTTTTCACAATTTTCATATCCAACTGAATAACCTTTTTTTACAGATACATTCAATTTGGGAATCTTTTGGATTTTTTGAAGCAATTCAGACAAAGTTAAATTTGAAGCAGAACCAGATAAAGATTTTTGCTGATTATCAACGTTAAAACTCATAATATTTTTACTCCATATTAGAAAAAAGAAGCTCATTTTAGAGCTTCTTTGGAAACGCTTTGGAGACAATCCAAATATATTTATCTCATTTTAATACTTCATACAGTTGTTAAAATGATGTTAAATCAAGGATTCTTAGCCTAAGTTACTCTTATATTTTATTCCCACTCAACGGTTGCAGGTGGTTTACTTGTAATATCGTAGACGATACGGTTAACATGATCAATTTCATTTACGATACGTACTGAGATTTTTTGAAGGACATCCCAAGGAATTTTGGCAAAGTCAGCAGTCATACCATCAATAGAGGTGATAGCACGGATTGCAATTGTGTAGTCGTACGTACGACCGTCACCCATAACACCAACTGAACGAACGCCTGTATTGACCGTGAAGTATTGCCAAATATCGCGGTCAAGACCAGCCTTTGCAATTTCTTCACGGAGGATAGCGTCTGACTCACGAACAGTTTCTAGTTTTTCCTCAGTGATTTCTCCCATGACACGGATAGCAAGTCCTGGTCCTGGGAATGGTTGGCGCCATACGATATGGTCTGGCATACCAAGCTCTGTACCAAGGGCACGAACTTCATCTTTATAGAGAGTGTTGAGTGGTTCGATCAATTCAAACTGCATATCTTCTGGAAGACCACCCACGTTGTGGTGTGACTTGATAGTTTGAGCTGTATCCGTACCAGACTCAATCACGTCTGTGTATAAGGTACCTTGAGCAAGGAATTTCACATCTTTGAGCTTGCTTGCTTCGTCATCGAATACATAGACAAACTCATTACCAATGATTTTACGTTTTTGTTCAGGGTCAGAAACGCCAGCAAGTTTGTCAAGGAAACGTTTAGCAGCATCTGCTTTGACGATATTCAAACCAAACTTACCACCAAGCATGTCCATAACTTGGTCCGCTTCTCCTTTACGAAGAAGACCGTGATCCACGAAGATACAGATCAATTGATCGCCAATCGCTTTTTGGAGAAGAACTCCAACAACTGAAGAGTCAACACCACCTGATAGACCAAGAAGGACACGTTTATCACCGACGGTTTCACGAATTTTTTGGATCTGCATATCAATGAAGTTATCCATTGACCAGTCGCCTTTAGCCTTACAAATGTTGAGAGCAAAATTACGAAGGATATCATTCCCGTATACAGAATGACGAACTTCTGGGTGGAATTGGATACCGTAAATGTGTTTATCTGGGTTTTCGATGGCTGCGTATGGGCAGTCAGCTGATGTACCTGTACGAACAAAGTCAGAAGGAATCTCAGTAACCGCATCACCATGGCTCATCAATACAGTTTGTTCATCAGGTGTTGATTCAAAAAGAGCTGATGGTGTGTGAGTAAGAGTTGATTGACCGTATTCACGATTTCCAGCGTCACCTGCAGGGACAACTTTTCCTCCAAGTTTATGGGTCAATAACTGCATACCGTAACAAATTCCCAAAATAGGAATTCCGAGTTCGAAGATTTCTGGGTCAATATCGAATGAACCATCTTCATATACAGAGTTTGGACCACCTGAAAGGATGATTCCTACAGGATTGATTTCACGAACTTCAGCAGCTGAAATTTTATGGCTTTTTAGTTCTGAAAACACACCAATCTCACGGATACGGCGTGAAATCAGCTGGTTGTATTGGCTACCATAATCCAATACGATGATTTTTTCTACATCTTGCAAATCAGTTGAAATGTTGCTCATCTTTTTCCTTTCTCAAAAGAAATATCTTTTTTCAATATTCTATCACAAATAAGGGCGAATTACCAACTAAACAAGGCGAAGTTTGACTTTTTCTAGTTTATTGGGGTACAATAGAGAAAAGATAGAAATGAAGTGAAAATATGCTACCTGCTTATATGAAAATCCATGATCAGATTAAAAAGGATATTGACGATCACCGTTGGGCTATTGGGGAGAGGCTTCCTAGTGAACGAGATTTAGCAGAGCAGTTTGCAGTCAGTCGCATGACCCTTCGCCAAGCTGTATCTCTATTAGTTGAAGAAGGTGTCTTAGAGCGCCGTGTAGGAAGCGGCACCTTTGTTTCCAGTACTCGAGTACAAGAAAAGATGCGAGGGACAACCAGTTTTACTGAAATTGTTAAGTCCCAAGGTAAAGTTCCCTCTAGCCAGCTCATTTCCTACAGAAAAACCATTCCCAATGAGCAGGAAGTTGCCAAGCTAGGAATTTCTCCAACAGAGAATATTATCCGAATGGAGCGGGTACGCTATGCCGACAAAGTTCCTCTGGTTTATGAAGTTGCTTCTATTCCTGAAAAATTCATTAAGGACTTTAAAAAAGAAGAAATCACCAGTCATTTCTTCCAAACCTTGCAAAAACATGGCTACCGTATTGGTAAATCACAACAGACCATTTATTCTCGCCTTGCTAAAGAAAAAATTGCCCACTATTTAGAAGTTGAAAAAGGACATGCTATTCTTGGTTTGACTCAGGTTTCCTACCTAGAAGATGGTACTGCATTTGAATACGTAAAAAGTCAATATGTAGGCGAACGCTTTGAATTTTATCTTGAAAATAATTAGATTATTATGCAAAAACTCTCTGTCACGGATGACAAAGAGTCTTTTTATTTTTCTAAGAGTAAATCTTTCAACGAAATCAAAGTTACAGCAAACAATATCATTGCCATACCAAGAAAATCAATGGGATAAAATTGTTCATTCATGATTAAGAAGGCAAAGAAAACAGCCGAAATTGGCTCAATTAAAGCCAACAAACTTGACTTAACCGGTCCTATCAGACTGGCTCCTTTTAGAAAGGCTGTATAGGCAAAGACAGTCCCGATAAGGACAATGCCCGCAAATGCAGGGAGAAAATCAAGACTAGTTAGGATAGTAGCCTCTAGAACTCCTGTAAAAGGAAGGGCGACCAAACCTGCTATGACCATTCCCACACCAATGACCAAGCTGCTCCCCCACTTCTTAATCAAGGCTATGGGTAAAATAATATAAAGTGCGTAAGTCAGAGCAGAAAAGAGCCCCCAGAACAGACCTGCAGGTGTCATAGATAACTGGTCCAACTGCCCATGAGTGGCGATCAGGAAGGTCCCTCCGATGGCTAATATGATAGAAACTATCTCTCCCAGTGTTGGCGCCACCTTATCTTTGATACAGCTATAAATCAAAATCCCGACAGGACAAACATACTGAAGCACAGTCGCTGTTCCTGCATTGGTTTCCTGAATAGCAGTTAGATAGGCGAATTGGTTGAGGAAGAGGCCAATTAGAGCAAAAATAAGAAGAGACAGCAAACTCTTTCTATCCTTTAAAAAGGCCAGCATTTTATCCTTTGCAGTAGCATAAGCCAAGAGCATAAGAATCCCACCGGCGATTAGAAGACGCAAGTTGGTCAAGACCAGAGACAAAATCCCGTGTGCCATCAGGTATTGGCCACTCGTTCCTGACAAGCCCCAAGCAATCCCAGCCACAACTGTTAATAGAGTCCCTTTTAAACTGTTTGACATATCTCTCCTTACTCTTCTTTGCGAATCAAGTTCATCACTTGATTGCGTTCTACAATCCATTGAGCCCTCTCATCCTTTTCATAGGTACGATTCGATAGGAAAATGGCCGCTTCTTGCTTCTGGCGATTCCACATGATAAAGGTACCTGTATAGCCCGTATGGTCTAGCCAATCTCCTGCCAAATTCCACGCCAAAGAACGTTCCTTGTCATCCAAAGGTGAAAAATTTTGACTCAAATCTCTTGCAAAATCATCTGCTAAATAGTGTTCTAAAAAGATTTGTAAATCCTTTACAGTCGAAAACAAACCAGCACTACCTGCATGTCTGCCCAAGAGGCGAGCCTTGGGATCATGTACCAGACCTGCCTCGACACCTCTAACTGTTGGAACAGCAAGCTCAACAGGTCCAAATTGGGTTTCCGTCATTCCCCACGGTTTCCAAACTTGTTCTTGTAAAATTACATCCAGTTCTTGATTAAAGATTCTTTCCAAAATAAAGCCCAACAGCAAAAAATGGACATCTGAATAAAGAAAGGCTGGCTGACTTCGTCTCTTGAGATGAAACATCGCTTTCTTTAATTCAGGGGCTGTTAAAAGATCACGATTGGGAATAAAAGGATCAAGATCTGTTGCGTGAGTCAAGAGCTGACGAATAGTGATGTCTGGATAATCACTCTCAGCTAAAAAATCGGTTACCGGTCTGTCAATATCTAATTTGCCTTTTTCCCACAAAAAGGTAAAAACCGTACCAGCCCCAACAACCTTGCTGACACTAGCTAGGTCATAAACTAGTCCTGCCTCAGTCTGCAAGCCATGCTCTGGGTGACTCTGGCCAATATAGAACTCCGTCCATTGATTGTCCTTAAAATACGCAAAAGAGGCTCCGGGATAAATCCCTGCCTCGATTTGTTCTTCTATTTTTTTAATAATCTGGGTCCACTTCATACTTCTTCAAACCACAATTCAACATTATTTCTATCTTTTCCAAGGAAGAATTTTTCAGACTTAGGAATAAAATATTCTGTAGACTCAAACTTCTGGCGAAGACTTGATATATCTAGTTCATTGACCAAGAACTTGAGCATAGATAAGTCCCAGGTAACCGTATTGTCCACAGTCAAATCCTTCCCCTGAGCTGGAATAAAATCAAGGGATGCCCCAATTTCAGATGGTTCCAAGAAACTTTCGATATCAATCGAGAGATGTAATTCCATGAAAATTTCAAATTTACTTAAAGAGATTGATGCCAAATCTGTTTGAAATTCAGGCTTTTCTCCTACTTCTACTAGACTTGCTCTGTCATCTTCTGCATGAATCAAAATCAAATCATCTTCTGGTGAAAAAATTTCAAAAGCGTAGCCATTTTGACCTTTATATAATCGATGAATCGAATCTGTTTTAGATAAGAGTCCCTCGATTTCTAAGGGATTTTCCACCTTGATAATCAATCTAGCCAGTTTTTTTCGTCCCTCTACCTTACGAGTACGCATGCTTGGTGCTTCTTCTAAAACCAGCTTTTCAAGACCTGTTTGGTCCCCTAGTGATAGGAAGGCTGATTCCTCTAACAAGGCCTTCATGCCAAGGGTTTCAATATAAAATGTTTCATTTAATTTTCTATTATTAACTTTTAAAGTAGGAATAATCCGTACAATCTGATTTACATTCATAAATTCCTCCATCACTTTTTATTTTAAAGGATTTTAGAATTTTTTACAAGATATTATGCTCAAATTTAACTTTATTTAGCTATTTAGTAAAGATAGCCTTTCAAGGCTTTTGTCAAAACCTGATAACCAGCAACACTGAGGTGCAGTCCATCAGTTGTATATTCTTTTTTTAGTTGGCCCGCCTGGTCTGTCAAACTGTCAAAAACTGACAAAAATTCCACCTGCATATAGGCAGAAGCAAGCTCTTGATAGGCGTGATTCCTGTTCTGAATTTTTTCATTCGTGCGGATATAGACTGTCTGCTTATACTCCTCGCCTTCATTAACTGGCAAAATGGAAAGTAATTTTATCTCAGTCAGTGGATAATCGCGAGCAATGGATTGATGATAGCTTCGAGATTATTGAGAGCCTCATTCACAGGCACATCTTTTCCAATATCGTTCGTCCCAATTAAAAGGACAATTTTATCTACCTCCCCACCGTACAGATGCGCATCCAGATTCTCTAATAACAGTCCTGTCTGATAGCCACAAATTCCTCGATTGACAATTGTCTTTGAAGTCCCAAACAACTCCTGCAGAGGATAATATTCGACAATGGAATCCCCAATAAAAAGAATATCTGGCTCTACAACTGAAACCTGATTTAGGTGACGATACTTGGTTTGGATTTTTTCTTGTTCCTTTAGTAACCAATTTTCTAATAACTGTACTGCTACTTCATTCTCCTTTTTCTAACCAGTTTTCCAATACTTGGTAAACTCCTCCTTGGCTATTGGCTGGCGCTAGAGCCGTCGCCACAGCTTTGGCTTTGTCATCAGCATTTTCCATCGCATAGGCAATTCCAGCCATTTCAAGCATTTCAACATCATTTTCACTATCGCCAAAAGCCATGATTTGTTGGGGGTTCAAGTCCCAACGCTTGAGTAATTCTTCCAAGCCCCATGCTTTATGAATTCCAACTTGGAGGATATCAATGCAACCATAGCCACTCGATACAGCCCGAACACGGCCATCAAAGAGGTCATTGATTTCTTCCAATACCGAATTCAAACGTTCCTCACCAACAACCATACTCATCTTGAGCACACCACCAAAGAGGTCAGAGGTTAATTCATCCACAAAATTCATTCGTTGGTAGAATTCTTCAATCATTTCTGGAGTCATAAAACTTTCAAGGTCTGTAAAAATGGTACCTTCCTTGACGAAACCACCCTTCATCCCTGTTACAACAAATTGATCCTGACACGCTCGACCCTCGAAATGAGCCAAAGCCTTATCGACAATGGCATCATCCCAAGTCTGAGCCTGAATCAATTCATTGTTTTCAAAAATATGAGCACCATTAGCAACCACCAGAACCACTCGATCCACCAAGTGCTCCAGGAGTTGCCTCATGCGGTGAATTTCATTCCCCGTCGCGATGACAAAACGAATCCCCCTTTGATCCAACTGATCCACAATCTTTTCCAAGCGTGGGAGATCAAGCTGGCCTCTAGCATCCAGCAAGGTCCCATCCATATCTGTCGCAATTACCTTAATCGTCATTTACTTTCCTCTTGATTAGACTTCCTGCAAAAC
>NZ_VMLM01000058.1:0-646 GCF_013276695.1 Streptococcus sp. 4155 | reverse complement strand
TACAATATGTGCGAGAATATCGAACTTATGAAGAAATTGCGGCTGATTTTGGTATTCACGAAAGCAACTTAATCCGTCGGAGTCAATGGGTTGAAGTAACTCTTGTTCAAAGTGGTTTTACGATTTCAAGAACTCCTCTCAGTTCTGAGGACACGGTAATGATTGATGCGACGGAAGTAAAAATCCATCGCCCTAAAAAACAATTAGCGAATGATTCTGGTAAAAAGAAATGCCACGCTATGAAGGCTCAAGCGATTGTCACAAGTCAAGGGAGAATTGTTTCTTTGGAGATCACTGTGAACTATTGTCATGATATGAAGTTGTTCAAAATGAGTCGCAGAAATATCGGACAAGCTGGTAAAATCTTGGCTGACAGTGCTTATCAAGGGCTTATGAAGATTACCCTCAAGCACAAACTCCACGTAAATCCAGCAAACTCAAGCCGCTAACAGCTGAAGAGAAAGCCTATAACCATGCGCTATCTAAGGAGAGAAGCAAGGTTGAGAACATCTTTGCCAAAGTAAAAACGTTTAAAATGTTTTCAACAACCTATCGAAATCATCGTAAACGCTTCGGATTACGAATGAATTTGATTGCTGGTATTATCAATCATGAACTAGGATTCTAGTTTTGCAGGAAGTCTAAT
>NZ_VMLM01000057.1:0-16917 GCF_013276695.1 Streptococcus sp. 4155 | reverse complement strand
TCGTTATTGGGCGGTTACGATATTTTAATGCCACAACCTATTGTTCCTGTAGAGATTCCACAATCTCGACCTTTTGATTCTAAAAAGAGAAATGATAGTCTGCTTAAAATTCAGCAGAAAATCATTTAGAAGATAAGAAGAATGTTCGTCTCTTAGAAGCCAATCAGGTTGAAGAATTAGGGTTTGAGATAGAAGTTTTATAAAAATCAAAAAAATAAACAACAAAAACAAACACAAACTATTGACTTTTTCAAACAATAGTAGTATATTATGTTTGTGAGGACTAATTGACTGTTTTTTAAAGACAGCCAATACACTGCTGGAATCCAGCATAGAAAAAATAAAAAGGAGTATACAATATGTCTATTGTTATCGGTGCAGATGCTGCAGGTTTGAGATTGAAAGAAGTGGTGAAAGACTTCTTAGAAAAAGAAAACTTCCACCTTGTGGATGTTACAGCTGAAGGTCAAGACTTTGTTGATGTGACTCTCGCTGTTGCTGCAGAAGTAAACAAAGAAGAACAAAACCTTGGTATCGTGATTGATGCTTATGGAGCTGGTCCATTTATGGTCGCAACTAAGATCAAAGGAATGGTTGCTGCAGAAGTTTCTGACGAACGTTCAGCTTATATGACTCGTGGCCACAACAACTCACGTATGATCACTATGGGAGCACAACTTGTTGGTGATGAATTGGCTAAAAATATCGCTAAAGGATTTGTTAACGGTCAATACGACGGTGGACGTCATCAAATCCGTGTCGACATGTTGAATAAAATGTGCTAATACTCTTCAAAAATCAAGATAATCTGTTGTCAGCTCACTTTAGCTAACCTCAGTTATGCTTGCAGCTCGCTTCCTAAGCTAATCTTGATTTTTCTTGAGTAGGGATAAATGATATTAGATTTATATAATTAATCGGAGGGAATAACTAATGAGAATTGCAATTGGATGTGACCACATCGTAACAGATGAAAAAATGGCGGTTTCAGAATTTTTGAAATCAAAAGGATATGAAGTCATTGACTTTGGTACCTATGACCATACACGTACTCACTACCCAATCTTTGGTAAAAAAGTAGGGGAATCTGTAACTAGCGGTCAAGCTGATCTTGGAGTATGTATCTGTGGTACTGGTGTTGGTATCAACAACGCTGTAAATAAAGTTCCAGGTGTTCGTTCTGCCTTGGTTCGTGATATGACAACAGCCCTTTATGCTAAAGAGCAATTGAACGCTAACGTTATCGGTTTTGGTGGTAAGATTACTGGAGAATTGCTCATGTGTGATATCATCGAAGCTTTCATCCATGCTGAATACAAACCATCTGAAGAAAACAAAAAATTGATTGCGAAAATTGAACACCTTGAAAGTCACAATGCTCAACAAACAGACGCAAACTTCTTCACTGAATTCCTTGAAAAATGGGATCGCGGAGAATACCACGACTAAGAGGTGACCTATGATTTTAACAGTCACAATGAACCCGTCCATCGATATTTCCTATCCTTTGGATGAGTTGAAGATTGATACTGTCAATCGTGTGGTAGATGTAACCAAAACTGCCGGTGGTAAAGGCCTCAATGTTACCCGAGTACTTTCAAAATTTGGCGATTCTGTTCTTGCTACTGGTTTAGTGGGTGGCAAACTTGGTGAGTTTTTGGTTGAACATATTGATGATCAAGTAAAGAAAGATTTCTTCTCAATTCAGGGAGAAACTCGTAACTGTATTGCTATTCTTCACGGAGACAACCAAACAGAAGTTCTTGAAAAAGGTCCTGTAGTATTGGAACAGGAAGGTCAAGACTTTTTGGATCATTTCAAAAATCTCTTAGAGTCAGTTGAAGTAGTAGCTATCTCAGGTAGTCTCCCAGCTGGCCTTCCAGTTGATTACTATGCCAGCTTGGTAGAACTTGCTAATCAAGCTGGCAAGCCTGTTGTTTTGGACTGCTCTGGTGCAGCACTTCAGGCTGTTCTTGAATCACCCCATAAACCAACAGTCATCAAACCAAATAATGAAGAATTGTCTCAGCTTCTTGGAAGAGAAGTTTCTGAGGATTTGGAGGAATTAAAAGAAGTACTTCAAGAACCTTTGTTTGCAGGGATGGAATGGATTATCGTTTCACTTGGTGCCAACGGTACTTTTGCCAAACATGGTGACACTTTCTACAAGGTAGATATTCCTAGAATTCAGGTGGTAAATCCTGTTGGATCTGGAGACTCTACTGTGGCAGGAATTTCTTCAGGACTTCTTCACAAAGAATCGGATGCAGAATTACTCATCAAGGCAAATGTCCTTGGTATGCTCAATGCTCAAGAAAAAATGACTGGTCATGTCAACATGGCCAACTATCAAGCTCTATATGATCAATTAATAGTAAAAGAGGTATAAAATGGCTTTAACAGAACAAAAACGTGTACGCTTAGAAAAACTTTCTGATGAAAATGGTATCATCTCAGCTCTTGCATTTGACCAACGTGGTGCTTTGAAACGCCTCATGGCTCAACACCAAACAGAAGAACCAACTGTGGCCCAAATGGAAGAACTTAAAGTCTTGGTAGCAGATGAATTGACTAAATATGCTTCATCTATGCTTCTTGACCCTGAGTATGGACTTCCAGCAACTAAAGCTCTTGATGAAAAAGCTGGTCTTCTCCTTGCTTATGAAAAAACAGGTTATGACACAACAAGTACAAAACGCTTGCCAGACTGCTTGGATGTTTGGTCTGCAAAACGTATTAAAGAAGAAGGTGCAGATGCAGTTAAATTCTTGCTTTACTATGATGTAGATAGCGCTGACGAACTCAACCAAGAAAAACAAGCCTACATCGAACGCATCGGTTCTGAGTGTGTGGCTGAAGATATTCCATTCTTCCTTGAAATCCTTGCTTACGATGAAAAAATTGCTGATGCAGGTTCTGTAGAATACGCGAAAGTAAAACCACACAAAGTTATTGGTGCTATGAAAGTCTTCTCAGACCCACGCTTTAACATTGATGTCTTGAAAGTAGAAGTTCCTGTTAACATTAAATATGTTGAAGGCTTCGCTGAAGGTGAAGCGGTTTATACACGTGAAGAAGCAGCAGCCTTCTTCAAAGCTCAAGATGAAGCAACGAACTTGCCATACATCTACTTGAGTGCTGGTGTATCAGCTAAACTCTTCCAAGATACTCTTGTATTTGCCCATGAATCAGGTGCAAACTTCAATGGTGTTCTTTGTGGCCGTGCTACATGGGCTGGATCAGTTGAAGCATACATCAAAGATGGTGAAGCAGCAGCTCGTGAATGGCTTCGCACAACTGGTTTTGAAAACATTGACGAACTCAACAAAGTTCTTCAAACAACAGCAACTTCATGGAAAGAACGCGTGTAAGCAAGTCCTCCTAGGTTAGGAACATGAATCTAAAAAAATTTTAAAAAAAGTTGTATGTAAAGGTTTATAAATTAACTTACTTGTGCTACACTTAAATCACAAGTTAATATGAATTAGAAAGTAACTAGATGAAGTATAATAAAAATAAGGTATAGTTTATTTTACGAGCTAGGAAGGAATAATACGGAAACAATATTGCCAGAATAAACTATATTTAGACGCACATTTCAATTCGTTGTTTTATAAAAGGAGAAGATAAATGGCTACTAAAAAGAGTTTTAAAGCGTTAGTTGTAGGACTAGGTATTGTTTCAATATTCTCATCAGCCTTACCTATGGTTAGTCATTCTGTATTTGCAGATAGTACCCTAACTAGAGTAGATAAAGCAAATGATATTGTTTTGAATGTTGATGGGAATAAATTTTATAATGTTTCGGTTTCAGAAGATATTGTAAATGCTGGTCAAATTTTGGAATATTATTTTTATGTAGATAAATTTGGAAATATAAATTTAAAAGGCACTCCTGAAGAGTTAGCAAAAAATATTGGTATTTCTGTACAAGAAGCAAGTTTGATGTATGAAGCTGTAAAAGAGTTGCCCAACGTTTACGAAAGAGGTCCTGTAGGTTTTCGTTTCAATCTTGGTCCTCAAGTGAGGGGGATGGGTGGCTGGGCTGCTGGAGCTTTCGCTACTGGATGGCATTTGAAATAATTTGCGGTTAATCCTGTTACATCTGGATTTGTTGCTGTAATAAGTGGTGCGATTGGCTGGGCTGTAAAAACTGCTGTAGAAAATTATTGGACAGTTGCTGTGGCTACAGTAGAAGTGCCGTTTGTGAACCTTGTTTACACCATAGATTTACCTTAGAGGTTATTTCTTTATGAATCATTCTTTTAAAAAAATAACTGTATTTTGTTTTATAGTTTCTTGTGTTCTTTGTTTATTAGACTTAATGAATTTTAAAAATGTAGCTACTTTTTTATTTTTCTGTCTTCCTGTTTTTGTTTTGATTTACAAAAATAAATAAAAACAGAGCCTCTGTTTGATGAATTTTAGAACATAGTTAAGTTTTAAAAAAAGTTGTATGTAAAGGTTTACAAAACAACCGACTTGTGCTATACTTAAATCACAAGTTAATACAAGGTGAGTGTTACTAAGTAATATTAGGCATGATCACAGGTGAATTAGAAATCAGCTGATTTTCTAGTTCATTTGTGGTCATTTTTTGTACTCATATACCTTTAAGATATAAAAGGAGGTTGACATGTATCGAATTCTAAATCCAATGAATCACAATGTCTCGCTTGTCAGAAATGATAAGGGAGAAGAGGTGATTGTGATTGGTAAGGGGATTGCATTCGGAAAAAGGAAGGGGGATTTGATTGCTGAAAATCAGGTTGAGAAAATCTTTCGGATGAAGACCGAAGAGTCCAGAGAAAACTTTATGGCTCTTCTCAAAGATGTTCCGCTTGATTTTATCACAGTGACCTATGAAATCATTGATAAGCTATCAAAGAAATATCATTATCCGATTCAAGAGTATCTCTATGTAACCTTGACAGATCATATTTACTGTTCTTATCAAGCTCTAACTCAAGGAAGGTACAAGGATAGTAATTTGCCAGATATTTCCGCTAAGTATCCTGTCGCTTTTCAAATCGCAAATGAAGCTTTTGAAATTTACCGTCAGAAGCTAGCAGATCATTTTCCTGAGGACGAGATTATTCGGATTGCTTATCATTTCATCAATGCCGAAGGTGAAAATGAAGTGGAACTTGTGGAGTCGATTGATAAGAGGAAAGAAATTCTCAGGAATGTTGAAGAAGTGCTAAAGGGTTATGCAATTCAACGAACCAAAAAAAATAATCATTTCTATGATCGCTTTATGATCCATTTGAATTATTTCTTGGATTATTTAGATAGATCTAGAGATGATAACCAATCGCTTCTGGATATGGAAGACCATATCAAACAATCCTACCCAAAAGCATTTGAGATTGGTTCCAAGATCTATGATGTGATTACGCAACATACGGGTCTTGATTTGTATAAAAGTGAACGAGTTTATCTAGTTCTACATATCCAACGTTTATTGTCATAAAAATTTATTTAAAATTATATAAGGAGAATTCTATCATGAATAGAGAAGAAGTAACATTGTTAGGTTTTGAAATCGTAGCCTATGCTGGCGATGCTCGTTCAAAACTATTGGAAGCCTTGAAAGCTGCTGAAGCTGGCGATTTTACGAAAGCAGATAGCTTAGTCGAGGAAGCTGGTTCTTGCATTGCAGAGGCTCACCACGCCCAAACAAGTCTATTGACTAAGGAAGCTTCTGGTGAGGACTTAGCGTATAGTGTGACCATGATGCATGGTCAAGACCACTTGATGACAACTATCTTGTTAAAAGACTTAATGCACCATTTAATCGAACTTTATAAGAGAGGAGTTAAATAATGAATAAACTAATTGCATTTATCGAGAAAGGAAAGCCTTTCTTTGAGAAACTATCTCGTAATATCTATCTTCGTGCTATTCGTGATGGTTTCATTGCAGGTATGCCTGTTATTCTCTTCTCAAGTATCTTTATCTTGATTGCCTTTGTACCAAACTCATGGGGCTTTAAATGGTCTGATGAAGTTGTAGCTTTTCTGATGAAACCTTACAGCTATTCAATGGGAATTCTGGCACTCTTGGTAGCTGGTACAACAGCTAAATCTTTGACTGACTCAGTCAATCGAAGCATGGAGAAAACAAATCAAATCAACTATATGTCAACATTGTTGGCAGCAATTGTTGGTTTGTTGATGTTGGCAGCTGATCCTATCGAAAATGGTTTAGCTACTGGCTTCTTGGGGACAAAAGGTTTGCTTTCAGCCTTCCTTGCTGCCTTTGTTACTGTAGCCATCTATAAGGTTTGTGTTAAGAACAACGTTACCATTCGTATGCCGGACGAAGTTCCGCCAAATATCTCCCAAGTCTTTAAAGATGTGATTCCATTCACTCTATCTGTTGTTTCTCTTTATGCTCTTGATTTACTAGCTCGTCATTTTGTTGGTGCAAGCGTAGCTGAATCAATCGGTAAATTCTTTGCACCATTATTCTCTGCAGCTGATGGCTATCTAGGTATTACCATTATCTTTGGTGCCTTTGCCTTCTTCTGGTTTGTTGGTATTCATGGTCCATCTATCGTTGAACCTGCTATCGCAGCTATTACCTATGCAAATGCCGAAGTCAACTTGAACCTTCTCCAACAAGGTATGCACGCTGACAAGATTCTTACTTCTGGTACACAAATGTTTATCGTTACCATGGGTGGTACTGGTGCGACACTGGTTGTTCCATTCATGTTCATGTGGTTGACAAAATCGAAACGAAATCGCGCCATCGGTCGTGCTTCAGTAGTTCCAACTTTCTTCGGTGTAAACGAACCAATCTTGTTTGGTGCACCACTTGTATTGAACCCAATCTTCTTCATTCCATTTATCTTTGCTCCAATCGCAAACGTTTGGATCTTCAAATTCTTTATTGAAACACTTGGAATGAATTCATTTACTGCTAATCTACCATGGACAACCCCAGCTCCACTAGGTCTAGTTCTTGGTACTAACTTCCAAGTTCTATCATTCATTCTTGCTGCTCTTCTAATTGTGGTTGACGTTGTCATTTACTATCCATTCCTTAAAGTTTATGATGAACAAATTCTTGAAGAAGAACGTTCAGGTAAGTCTAATGATGAATTGAAAGAAAAAGTTGCTGCAAACTTCAACACTGCAAAAGCAGATGCTATTCTTGAGAAAGCGGGTGTAGAAGCAGCACAAAATAAAATCACTGAAGAAACAAATGTCCTCGTTCTCTGTGCTGGTGGAGGTACAAGTGGTCTCCTTGCAAATGCTTTGAACAAGGCAGCAGCAGAGTACAATGTTCCTGTGAAAGCAGCAGCAGGTGGCTATGGTGCTCACCGTGAAATGTTGCCAGAGTTTGATTTGGTTATTCTTGCTCCTCAAGTTGCTTCAAACTTTGAAGACATGAAAGCAGAAACAGATAAGCTCGGTATTAAACTTGCCAAGACAGAAGGCGCTCAATACATCAAATTAACTCGTGATGGAAAAGGTGCTCTAGCATTTGTACAAGCTCAATTCGATTAAGGCTAGGGACTCTGAAATAGTCTCCTATCGTTACGGAAATCGCTATGGCGAATTTCCTAATCGCCTTGTTAATTCCTCGGTAAAAAGATATCGTTTTTACCTCCTCATGTCACAATTTGGTGACTCGGTACAAGAAGTGAGATGGAGAAGGATGGCTCACTGACTCCTCTCCTCTCACTTTTACTTTATTTAAATCAAGAAATAGGTGAAAAGTATGACAAAAACATTACCAAAAGACTTTATTTTCGGTGGCGCAACTGCTGCCTATCAAGCAGAAGGCGCTACACATACTGATGGAAAAGGACCAGTTGCTTGGGATAAATATCTTGAAGATAACTACTGGTACACTGCAGAACCAGCCAGTGACTTTTACAATCGATATCCAGTTGACCTAAAGCTAGCAGAAGAGTATGGTGTCAATGGTATTCGAATTTCTATTGCTTGGTCACGTATTTTTCCGACTGGTTACGGTCAAGTAAATCAGAAAGGTGTCGAGTTTTATCATAATCTATTTGCAGAGTGTCACAAACGTCATGTTGAGCCCTTTGTAACTCTTCATCACTTTGACACGCCAGAAGCTCTCCACTCAAATGGAGACTTCTTAAACCGTGAAAATATTGAACACTTTGTAGACTACGCGGCCTTCTGTTTTGAAGAATTTCCAGAAGTAAACTATTGGACAACATTCAATGAAATCGGACCAATTGGTGATGGTCAATACTTGGTTGGGAAATTCCCTCCAGGTATTCAGTACGACCTTGCCAAAGTCTTTCAATCACACCACAATATGATGGTGTCTCATGCACGCGCGGTAAAATTGTACAAAGATAAAGGCTATAAAGGCGAAATCGGTGTTGTTCACGCTCTGCCAACTAAGTATCCTTTGGATCCTGAAAATCCTGCAGATGTTATTGCGGCAGAGTTGGAGGACATTATACATAACAAATTTATCTTGGATGCAACTTATCTGGGTCACTATTCAGCTGAAACCATGGAAGGTGTCAACCATATCTTATCAGTCAATGGTGGTAGCTTGGATCTTCGTGAAGAAGATTTCACAGCATTAGAAGCAGCAAAAGACTTGAATGATTTCCTTGGAATCAACTACTATATGAGTGACTGGATGGAATCCTTTGATGGAGAAACTGAAATCATCCATAATGGTAAGGGTGAGAAAGGAAGTTCTAAATACCAAATCAAAGGTGTTGGTCGTCGTGTAGCTCCTGATTATGTACCACGTACGGATTGGGATTGGATTATCTACCCTCAAGGTTTGTATGACCAAATCATGCGCGTGAAGAAAGATTATCCGAACTACAAGAAGATTTACATCACTGAAAATGGTCTCGGCTATAAAGATGAGTTCGTCGATAACACTGTTTATGATGATGGCCGTATTGATTATGTGAAACAACACTTGGAGGTCTTGTCTGATGCGATTGCAGATGGAGCGAATGTAAAAGGTTACTTCATTTGGTCATTGATGGACGTCTTCTCATGGTCAAACGGTTATGAGAAACGTTACGGTCTCTTCTATGTAGATTTTGAAACTCAAGAACGTTATCCTAAGAAATCAGCTCACTGGTACAAGAAAGTAGCGGAAACTCAAGTGATTGAGTAGTAGAATGAGTCATTAGATATAGAATTTTAGTGAGGCAAAAAGATGTTCAAAAATTTTATCCAATCTATTTATGAAAAAGTTTATATTATCAACTTTGAAAAATGCTCTCAAATACCGTGTTTGACAAATGAAGAATTGAAAAGTCTTGGAAAATGGTATGTCTCGACCGGTAAAGAATGGATTTGTCATTCAGACTATGAGCTGGCAGAATTTAAAAATCTATTTTTAAATTTTATCAATCCTGAAGAATGGGATACTATCTCCTTTGATTCAGATTTTATGCCGTTTCAACAATCGTAACCAATTTCCAAAAAAGTTAAATCTTATATCTAGTACTCTGCAAAACTCTTATCTAATCACGTTGCTTATACTCAATGAAAATCAAAGAGCAACTTTAAACTAGGAAGCGAGTCGCAGATTTCTCAATGCATCGCTTTGAGGTTGCAGATAAAGCAATTGGGCAAAAAGTCTTTGATACAGAAAAACGCATAATATCAGGTGTTGAAAACCTTGATACTATGCGTTTTATTGTGGGAAGATTTACTTCTGAAATTGAGTTGTTACCCAGAATCTTTCAGGTTTATTAAGGCTTGATGACTTTAGTAAGTTTAGATAGCTCAAAAAGGATTGAATCACTTAGTTTAGAATCTGAAACAATAGTATCAAGATTTGATACATTATAAAAAGTATAAAAATCAAACTTATTGAACTTACTATGATCTGCGAGTAAATATTTTTTATTAGAATTATTTAAAGCGATGCGTTGAGCCTCTCCCTCTTCCTCGCTAAAAGTAGCTAGAGCTCCGTTTTGAATACCATTACAGCTAACGAAAGCTTTAGAAAATTGGAGATTAGAGAGATTTTGTAGGGTCAATGTGCCAACAAAAGCACCTGTAATTTCGCGATAATTTCCACCTATTAAAATCAAATCTGTTAATTTTCGTTCGCTTAAAATCAGAAAAACAGGTAGACTGTTGGTCACGACGCGGATATTGTCAATAGGTAACTCACGCGCAAAAAATTCTAATGTTGTTCCTGGTCCAATAAAAATAGTTTCTCTTTCTTCTACTAGACTGCCTGCAAAACGGGCTATTTCTTGTTTTTCTGCCGTTTGGAGGGCTTGTTTTTCAATATTTGATCGCTCATTAGTCAAAAGGGAGTTGGTTCGAAGTTTTTCAGCTCCACCATGCACACGAATCAGCAAATCTTTATCAGCTAATTCCTGTAAATAGCGCCTTGCAGTCATATCTGAAACGGCTATTTCATCCATAATCTGTTTAACCGTTATGGTTCCTTTACTATTTACTGTCTCTAAAATTTTGGTTAATTTTTCTTGTTTGAGCATATTATCACCTCGTTTCCTACTACTATCTTACCATAAACTAGCTCATCATTCAAATACAAAAACAACAAAATAAAACAAAAACAAAAATATCGAGGTTTGTTTTCAAAACTTTCGATATTTTTATTAAGTTATTATTTTGTTGTTTCTAGTTTACTTTTTGATGATTGAGAGTGGTGGAGAATTATACTCAATGAAAATCAAAGAGCAAACTAGGAAGCTAGCCGCAGGTTGCTCANNAGACTGACGAAGTCAGTGATCATATCTACGGCAAGGCGAAGCTGACGTGGTTTGAAGAGATTTTCGAAGAGTATTAGTCCAAACCGTAGTTGTAGTCATCATCTTGCATGGCTTCAACTTCACCAAGAAGGTAACCATTTCCGACTTGAGAGAAGAAGTCATGGTTGGAAGTTCCTGTTGAAATACCGTTCATAACGATTGGGTTGACATCTTCAGCTGAATCTGGGAAAAGTGGATCTTGTCCCATGTTCATGAGAGCTTTATTGGCATTGTAGCGAAGGAAGGTTTTAACCTCTTCAGTCCAACCAACACCGTCATAAAGACTCTCTGTGTAGCCTTCTTCATTTTCATAAAGAGTATAGAGCAGGTCGTACATCCATTCTTTTAGCTTTTCTTGCTCTTCTTCAGGTAATTCATTGAAACCAAGTTGGAATTTGTAACCAATGTAGGTTCCGTGAACAGATTCATCACGAATAATCAATTTGATGATTTCCGCAACGTTGGCAAGTTTGTTGTTACCAAGATAGTAGAGGGGAGTGAAGAAACCTGAATAGAAGAGGAAGGTTTCGAGGAAAACGCTAGCAACTTTCTTTTCAAGTGGGCTACCGTTTAGGTAGATTTCGTTGACAATCTCAGCCTTCTTTTGTAGGTAAGGATTGGTATTGGTCCATTCGAAAATTTCTTCAATCTCAGCCTTAGTATTCAAGGTAGAGAAGATTGATGAGTAAGATTTAGCGTGAACAGATTCCATAAATTGGATGTTATTGAAAACAGCTTCCTCATGTGGTGTACGGATATCTGCGCGAAGGGCTTGAACCCCAGTTTCAGATTGCATAGTGTCGAGAAGGGTTAAACCACCAAAAACTTTTCCGACCAAGTCTTTCTCTTTGTTAGATAGCTTTCTCCAGTCATCCAAGTCATTTGACAAGGGAATACGTGTATCGAGCCAGAATTGCTCTGTCAGCTTTTCCCAAGTTGATTTGTCGATGACATCTTCGATGGCATTCCAGTTAATGGCTTTATAGTAAGTTTCCATTTGAAATCTCTTTCTGTGTTTAGTATTGCGAACTCACAATTATTCTATTTTACCATAATTCTATAGGAGTATCGCACAAAAAGTCGGAATCCCGACTTTTAAAATGTTACATAAATTATGTTATGACATAGTAGATTTGATTTTATCAGTGCTGCTTAGGGAAAAATAGTGTTTCTATGCTAGAAACTAAATCACACAGCTTTCACATTGGTTGGCACCGACTTCTCCACCGTCATCTGTAAAGGTGCGGACGTAGTAGATAGACTTGATTCCCTTGTTAAAGGCATAGTTACGAAGGATGGACAAGTCACGTGTCGTTTGTTTATTTTCCCTCTTCCATTCGTAAAGGCCTTTTGGAATGTCACTGCGCATGAAGAGGGTGAGTGAAAGTCCTTGATCCACGTGTTCAGTCGCAGCAGCGTAAACATCGATGACTTTACGCATATCCATATCGTAGGCAGAAGTGTAGTAAGGAATGGTTTCTGTAGACAAGCCAGCAGCAGGGTAGTAGATTTTACCAATTTTCTTCTCTTGGCGTTCTTCGATACGTTGCGTAATCGGGTGGATAGAAGCAGAAACGTCGTTGATATAGCTGATAGAACCATTTGGCGCTACAGCAAGGCGATTTTGGTGGTAAAGACCATCTGCTTGAACCTTGTCGCGAAGTTCAGCCCAATCAGCAGCACCAGGGATAAAGACATCTTTGAAGAGTTCTTTAACACGGTCTGATTTTGGAACAAACTCGCCAGTCACATACTTGTCGAAGTAGCTTCCGTTAGCATAGTCTGATTTTTCAAAGTTGTGGAAGGTAATACCACGTTCACGCGCAATATTGTTTGACTCAACTAAAGTCCAGTAGTTCATAAGCATAAAGTAGATGCTAGTAAATTCAACAGACTCAGGTGACCCATATTCAATCAGTTGTTGTGCAAGGTAGCTGTGAAGTCCCATTGCACCAAGACCAAAGGTATGAGCTTGGCTATTTCCATGGTCAATCGTAGGTACAGCCACGATGTGTGAACTATCTGTAACGAAAGTTAAAGCACGAACCATAGCACGGATAGAACGACCAAAATCAGGTGAAGTCATCATGTTAACCACGTTGGTTGAACCAAGATTACATGAAACGTCTGTTCCCATTTGCAGGAATTCTTGAGCATCGTTGATCAAGCTTGGTTCTTGGACTTGAAGAATCTCAGAACACAAGTTACTCATGATAATCTTTCCATCAACAGGATTTGCACGGTTAGCCGTATCAATGTTGACGACATAAGGATAACCAGACTCTTGTTGCAATTTAGAGATTTCAGTTTCCAAATCACGCGCCTTGATTTTTGTCTTGCGAATATTTGGATTTGCGACCAATTCATCGTATTTTTCAGTAATGTCGATGTAGTTGAATGGCACACCGTATTCTTTTTCTACAGAGTAAGGGCTGAAGAGGTACATTTCTTCATTTTTACGCGCCAATTCGTAGAATTTATCTGGTACTACAACACCAAGTGAAAGGGTCTTAACACGAACTTTTTCATCGGCGTTTTCTTTCTTAGTTGAAAGGAAGGCGATGATGTCTGGGTGAAAGACGTTGAGGTAGACAACACCGGCACCTTGACGTTGCCCCAATTGGTTGGAGTAAGAGAAGCTGTCTTCAAAAAGCTTCATAACTGGAACGACCCCAGAAGCTGCTCCTTCATACCCTTTAATAGGAGAACCAGCTTCACGAAGGTTGCTGAGGGTAATTCCCACACCACCACCAATACGTGAAAGTTGAAGAGCCGAGTTGATAGAACGTCCGATAGAGTTCATATCATCCGTTACTTGGATTAGGAAGCAAGATACTAACTCCCCACGGCGAGCACGTCCAGCATTCAAGAAGGAAGGAGTAGCAGGTTGGTAGCGTTGGTGGATGATTTCATTGGCAATATCGATTGCAATAGCTTCATTCCCATCAGCAAAATAAAGGGCGTTAAAGAAGACACGGTCTTCCATGCTTTCAAGATAGTATTCACCGTCGTTAGTTTTCAAAGCATATTGATTGTAAAATTTATAAGCTGCCATGAAAGACTTGAATTGGAAATTTTGGTCTTTGATAAATTGAGCCAATTCTTCCAAGAACTCTGGACGGTATTTCTTGATAAAGGCTGTTTCGATGTAGTTGTGGTCAATGAGGTAGTTGATTTTATCTTTAATTGAATCAAAAACCATAGTGTTTGGAACGACATTTTCTTTAAAGAAGGCATCCAAGGCTTCCTTATCTTTATGAAGCATGATTTGTCCATTGACAGGACGGTTGATTTCGTTATTGAGACGGAAGTAAGTCACGTCTTCAAGATGTTTTAATCCCATAAAATTTCCCTTATCTAATTACAAAAGAAAGGCCTCTAAAGTTAGCCCTAGAAGCAGTTTCTTCTGGATGATGTACTAAGATTATGCTAATTGTTTCAGTTTTCCTGGTTGGAAACCTGAAAAGACTTCAGTTGGTGTTTGGATAATAGGAGCTGCGCTAAAACCGAGTTCTTTGACTTGATCGATGTACTCAGGCTGCTCATCAAGATTGATTTCTTTATATTCAACGTTATTACTGTCCAAGAAACGCTTGGTCATTTTACATTGGACACAATTGTTTTTAGAATAAACGGTTACCATTGTGTAACTCCTCTTCAAAATTTAATACTACCTTAGTATATCAGAAAATAAAATTTTGTCAATGATTTAAACTAAATATAGTGGTCTGTTTTTCTAGTCAAGCTCACAAAACACAATATGTAGTGTTTACTTTATAAAACAGCAATGATTATCCTATAAATCGTTTTTAAAGAAACTATATCCTGTGTTTTGTTATCTAGGATAGAAGATTTTCAGCAAGTTATCTGAAAGGAAATTGAAGGAAAATCCAGAAAATGCTTGAAAAAAATCCTAGAAGATGATATAATACCAAATTGTAAGGGTTATCACATATAACTCAAAAAAGAAAGAACAAAAGGAGAGTCAAACTATGGCTTCTAAAGATTTCCACGTAGTGGCAGAAACAGGTATTCACGCACGTCCAGCAACATTGTTGGTGCAAACTGCTAGCAAATTTGCTTCAGATATCACTCTTGAATACAAAGGTAAATCAGTTAACCTTAAATCAATTATGGGTGTTATGAGTCTTGGTGTTGGCCAAGGTGCTGACGTAACTATCTCAGCTGAAGGTGCAGATGCAGATGACGCCATCGCTGCAATCTCAGAAACAATGGAAAAAGAAGGATTGGCATAAGGGAAATGACAGAAATGCTTAAAGGAATCGCAGCATCTGACGGTGTTGCAGTTGCAAAAGCATATCTACTCGTTCAACCGGATTTGTCATTCGAGACTGTTTCAGTCGAAGATACAAACGCAGAAGAGGCTCGTTTGGATGTTGCTCTTGAAGCTTCTCAAAACGAGCTTTCTCTTATCCGCGAGAAAGCTGTAGGTACGCTTGGTGAAGAAGCGGCTCAAGTTTTTGACGCTCATTTGATGGTTCTTTCTGACCCAGAATTGATTGGTCAGATTAAAGAAACAATTCGTGCTAAGAAAGTCAATGCAGAAGCAGGTCTTAAGGAAGTGACTGACATGTTCATCACTATCTTTGAAGGCATGGAAGACAACCCATACATGCAAGAACGTGCAGCGGATATCCGCGACGTGACAAAACGTGTATTGGCAAACTTTCTTGGTAAGAAATTGCCAAACCCAGCTTCTATCAATGAAGAAGTAATCGTGATTGCACATGACTTAACACCATCTGATACAGCTCAATTGGACAAAAACTTTGTAAAAGCTTTTGTAACAAACATCGGTGGACGTACAAGCCACTCAGCTATCATGGCACGTACACTTGAAATTGCAGCTGTATTGGGAACAAATAACATCACTGAAATCGTCAAAGACGGTGATATCCTTGCCGTTAACGGAATTACTGGTGAAGTGATTATCAACCCAACAGATGAACAAGCGGCAGAATTTAAAGCAGCTGGTGAAGCTTATGCTAAACAAAAAGCTGAATGGGCACTTTTGAAAGATGCTCAAACAGTGACTGCTGACGGTAAACACTTCGAGTTGGCAGCTAACATCGGTACTCCAAAAGACGTTGAAGGTGTTAACAACAACGGTGCAGAAGCTGTTGGACTTTACCGTACAGAGTTCTTGTACATGGATTCTCAAGACTTCCCAACAGAAGATGAGCAGTATGAAGCGTATAAGGCTGTTCTTGAGGGAATGAATGGTAAACCAGTGGTTGTTCGTACAATGGATATTGGTGGAGATAAGGAACTTCCTTACTTCGATATGCCACACGAAATGAACCCATTCCTTGGATTCCGTGCCCTTCGTATCTCTATTTCTGAAACTGGAGATGCAATGTTCCGTACACAAATCCGTGCCCTTCTTCGTGCTTCTGTTCATGGTCAATTGCGTATCATGTTCCCAATGGTTGCCCTCTTGAAAGAATTCCGTGCAGCTAAAGCAGTTTATGAAGAAGAAAAAACAAATCTTCTTGCTGAAGGAGTTGCAGTTGCGGATGACATCCAAGTTGGTATCATGATTGAAATTCCTGCAGCAGCTATGCTTGCAGACCAATTTGCAAAAGAAGTTGACTTCTTCTCAATTGGTACAAATGACTTGATCCAATACACAATGGCGGCAGACCGTATGAACGAACAAGTTTCATACCTTTACCAACCATATAACCCATCAATCCTTCGCTTGATCAACAACGTTATCAAGGCAGCTCACGCTGAAGGTAAATGGGCTGGTATGTGTGGTGAGATGGCTGGTGACCAAACAGCTGTTCCACTGCTTGTCGGAATGGGCTTGGATGAGTTCTCTATGTCAGCAACATCTGTACTTCGTACACGCAGCTTGATGAAGAAACTCGACACAGCTAAGATGGAAGAGTACGCAAACCGTGCCCTTACAGAATGCTCAACAATGGAAGAAGTTCTTGAACTTCAAAAAGAATACGTTAATTTTGATTAATGTGATTAACCTTGTAACCTAGTTGCAAGGTTTTTTGGGCGCATTTTGGAAAAGTATGGTCTAATACTCTTTCAAAATCTCTTCAAACCACGTCAGCGTCGCCTTAACGTAGATATGCTCACTGACTTCGTCAGTCTTATCTACAACCTCAAAACTGTGTTTT
>NZ_VMLM01000056.1:0-33463 GCF_013276695.1 Streptococcus sp. 4155 | reverse complement strand
TCTCGTGATTTACGCATATAGGTTACGACTACCTTTTTGGACTTTAGAGTTTCTGACCCCCTTATCCGCTATATACGCCTTACTATCACGTTCCTGTTCGTAGAGCCACGATTTCGCTATCCCTTCCTCTGACGATTCTTATTTCCAGTGTCAGACTTAAAACGGTCTATCCCCAGACCGTTTTAATCCGCTACCTCACGATAGTCAGGCTTGGGAATCGCTATTGGGTTCACCGGTAGCAGGTGCCCACCGAGGACTTACACCTCAGATGCACGACATGCCCGTCGTACCAAAAATAGCCCTTCGGAAAAAATCCGAGGGGCTAGAAACGTTGTTAAATCAACGGCCGAACTTTTGAATTTCAAGGTTCGGGATAAAATAGTTTACTGAACTACTTTATTTTTTCAAGTTGTAGAATGATTTCAATCCACGGTATTCTGCTACTTCACCAAGTTGGTCTTCGATGCGAAGCAATTGGTTGTATTTAGCGATACGGTCTGTACGTGAAAGTGAACCAGTCTTGATTTGTCCTGCGTTAGTTGCAACTGCGATGTCAGCGATTGTTGAATCTTCAGTTTCACCTGAACGGTGTGATACAACGGCAGTGTAACCAGCTTCTTTAGCCATTTCGATAGCTTCAAAAGTTTCAGTAAGAGTACCGATTTGGTTAACTTTGATAAGGATTGAGTTAGCAGCACCTTCTTGGATACCACGTGCAAGGTAGTCAGTGTTTGTTACGAAGAAGTCGTCACCAACAAGTTGTACTTTCTTACCAAGACGTTCAGTAAGAGCTTTCCAACCATCCCAGTCGTTTTCATCCATACCATCTTCAATAGTGATGATTGGGTATTTGTTAACCAATTCTTCAAGGTAGTCGATTTGTTCTGCAGATGTACGAACAGCAGCACCTTCACCTTCAAATTTAGTGTAGTCGTAAACTTTACGTTCTTTATCGTAGAATTCTGATGAAGCACAGTCAAATCCGATAAATACGTCTTTACCTGGTACATATCCAGCAGCTTCAATCGCAGCAAGGATAGTTTCAACACCATCTTCAGTTCCTTCAAAACGAGGAGCAAATCCACCTTCGTCACCTACGGCTGTTTCCAAACCACGAGATTTAAGGATTTTCTTAAGAGCATGGAAGATTTCAGCACCCCAACGAAGAGCTTCTTTGAATGATGGCGCACCAGCAGGTACGATCATGAATTCTTGGAAAGCGATTGGAGCGTCAGAGTGAGAACCACCGTTGATGATGTTCATCATTGGAGTTGGAAGAACTTTAGTGTTGAATCCACCAAGGTAGCTGTAAAGTGGGATTTCAAGGTAGTCAGCAGCAGCACGAGCTACAGCGATAGACACACCAAGGATTGCGTTTGCACCCAATTTACCTTTGTTAGGAGTACCGTCAAGAGCGATCATAGCACGGTCGATAGCTTGTTGATCACGTACATCGTAGCCAATAATAGCTTCAGCAATGATGTTGTTTACGTTGTCAACAGCTTTTTGTGTACCAAGACCACCGTAACGAGATTTGTCACCGTCGCGAAGTTCAACTGCTTCGTGTTCACCAGTAGAAGCTCCTGATGGAACCATACCACGTCCGAAAGCACCTGATTCAGTGTAAACTTCTACTTCAAGTGTTGGGTTACCGCGTGAGTCTAGGACTTCGCGAGCGTAAACATCAGTAATAATTGACATTTTTTACTCTCCTTATGAGTTAAATTTTTTACACCTCTATAATACCTTAAAACCCCTCCTTTTTCAAGAAAAAACGTTATCTTTGTGCAACTTTTCCTTAACTTTATAAAGTAATCGCTTTCTTTTGTCTGTTTTATTCTAACTTTTATGATATACTGTTTTCATGACAGATTTATCAAAACAATTACTTGAACAAGCTCATGGTGGAGCAAAATTAAATCCGGATGAGCAAAGACGCTATCTTGGTACTTTTGAGGAAAGAGTTCTTGGATATGCAGATATTGATACAGCAAATAGCCCTCAGTTAGAAAAAGGATTTTTATCTATTTTAGAAAACCTTCAGGAAAAAGCAGAGCCACTATTTGTGAAGATTTCACCAACTATCGAATTTGACAAGCAAGTTTTCTACTTAAAAGAAGCAAAAGAAACTGATAGTCAAGCTACCATAGTATCTGAAGAGCATATTACTTCTCCCTTCGGTCTGGTTATCCATAGCAATGCACCCGTTCAAGTAGAAGAAAAGGATCTTCGACTTGCTTTTCCAAAACTTTGGGAAGTTAAAAAGGAAGAACCATCCAAAACATCCTTATGGAAAAAATGGTTTGGCTAAATCTTGCGCATAGTTAATAAGTGCCCAATATTGGCAGCCGTGTGCTCCAGATAGAGACTGGCATTTTTCAAACTATCTTCTAAAGGTTCACTTTTCTCCAAAATAGAAAAGACAGCTTGGATATTTTCAAATGGTAGGGGAGGTAAATCTTCAGCAAGACTACCGCAAATAGCAATAACAGGAACTCCAACAGGGGTTCTTTTTGCAACACCTATAGGCGCTTTCCCAGCAAAGCTTTGACTGTCAAGTCTTCCTTCTCCAACAACAACCAAGTCAGCATCTGAAACTTTCTTATCAAAGTTGATTAAGTTCAAGCAGGTATCAATTCCAGACACGATATTTGCCTGAGCAAAGGCACACAAACCGCCAGCAATGCCTCCACCAGCTCCTGCTCCTTTAATTTGCAATATTGCAGGTGAGACTTTTTCATAAAAGTCTTGGATTGCTTGATCTAGGACTGGAAACATAGTAAGATTTAGGCCTTTTTGCTTGCCAAAAGTGTAAGTCGCACCTTGATGACCACATAAGGGACTCACGACATCTGATAAAATATGAATTTGAACACCTTCAGGAATTTTATAGCGATTTTCTGTTGAAACAGAAGCTAAGTTTAATAAGGATTGACCGGAAGCAGGCAAGACATTTCCGTCCCTATCATAAAATTGATAACCTAAACCAGCAGCAATCCCCAGTCCTCCATCATTACTGGCCGTGCCACCAACACCGATATAAATATCTTTAATCCCTTTAGAAATGAGATGGAGAATCAACTCTCCGATACCACAAGTTTGGATTTGAAGTGGATTTCGTTTCTCTAGCGGAATTTTTCCAAGACTAACCAAGTCAGCTACTTCAAATAGTGCCAGTTGACTTTTTTGAAAATAGCGCATGGCTTCTTTTTGTCCAAAAGGGTCTGTCACTTGGATCCATTTTTCTTTTAGGTCAAGAGAATGTCGGATAGCATCTACAGTACCTTCTCCCCCATCACCAACAGGGCAGAGGAGACATTCTACATCTGCTATCGATTACTGGAAGCCTCTTTTTATTGCTTCAGCTACCTGTTGAGCTGTCAAGCTTTCCTTAAACGAATCCGGTGCAATTACAATCTTCATATTTTCCCTCATTCTAAACAGTCAATCAAAGGAAGAACTTCTAAAAAATCCCTCTTGTCAACATGATGTGGTATTTCTTTTTTGAGTACTTCTTTGGCACAAAAAGCGATTCCCAGTCCTGCTGATCTCAACATCAATAAATCATTGGCCCCGTCACCGATTGCAATCGTTCTTTCTTTAGAAAGTTTTAGTTCCTCTCTCCATTGTTCCAGAGTCTCTTTTTTAATCTGGGGACTGATAATTTGTCCAACTAATTTCCCTGTTAGATGACCGTCTTTGACTTCAACTTGGTTTGCAGAGAAATAGGCAATCCCTAGAGATTTTGATAATCTCTCAACTATTGGTGTAAATCCACCGGACACCAGACCAACTAGGATGCCATTCTTTTGGAGAATGGAAATGAATTCCTGGGCATTTAGCGATAGATGAATTGAGTTGAAGACGTTATCAAAGACCAAAATAGGAAGACCTTCCAACAAGGACACTCTTTTTCTTAAACTGCTTTCAAAGACCAACTCTCCTCGCATTGCCCGACTTGTAATCTGCGAAATTTCCGCCTCATGACCTGCCTCTCTCCCTAAAAGATTAATCACTTCTTCTAGGATTAAGGTTCCATCTACATCCAAAACACACAAGCCTTTTACTTGAGACATCAGTTCTCCTCTCTAAATAGCCTAAAAATCGTATGAAGTCATCATACGATTTTATCTATTAATTAACTAAACTATGGTACAAGTCAAGGTATGACTTGCAGGCTGTATCCCATGAGAAGTCACTCTCCATAGCTTGTTTTTGTAGGTTTCTCCAAATGTCTGGATGGTTTCTATACAAGTCCAATGCTGTTTGGAAAGTCCAATTTAACCAGTAAGGAGATAGATTGTCAAAGCTAAAGCCAGTACCGCTTCCTTCGATTGGATTAAATGCTTTAACGGTATCTCGCAAGCCTCCAACTTCATGGACCAATGGCAAGGTTCCGTAACGCATAGCCATCATTTGAGACAAGCCACATGGTTCAAAACGACTTGGCATGAGGAAGAGGTCACAAGCAGCGTAGATTTCTTGAGCAAGTTTGACATCAAAAGTGATATTTGCTGATAGCTTGTCTGGGTATATCTGAGCAAACCATGAGAAAGCTCCTTCAAAGCCTGGATCTCCAGTTCCCAAAAGAACAATCTGAACATCATTTTGCAAGATATGGTGAAGACTTTCGACCACCACATCAAAACCTTTTTGACGTGTCAAACGAGAAACAATTCCCACCAGTGGAACGTCAGCTCTAACTGGCAAGCCAACTCTTTCTTGCAATTTTGCCTTGTTTTTGGCTTTCCCAGACAAATCTTCCTGATTAAAATGATAGTCTAAAAGAGCATCCGTCTGAGGATTATAAAGATCAGCATCAATCCCATTCACGATACCAGATACTTTACCAGACTCCATTCTAAGAATCTGATCCAAGTTACATCCGAACTGACTAGTCATAATTTCATGAGCATAACTAGGCGAAACGGTCGAAACACGGTCAGCATAAAGAATACCAGCCTTCATCCAGTTTAGACAGTTGTTCCAGCGAAGGGTACCATCAGCATAACGTTCAAAGCCGACTCCAAACAAATCCCATAACATTCCTTCTGAAAATTGTCCTTGGAATTCCAAATTATGAATGGTTAAAACTGTTTTAATGCCCTCATAGGCTTGAATCCAACGGTATTTTTCCTTCAACAAGAAAGGAATCATAGCTGTATGGTAGTCATGAGCATGGAGAAGATCAGGGATAAAGTCAATTCTTTCCATAGCCTCAATGGCAGCAAGTTGGAAGAATGCAAAGCGCTCTCCGTCATCAAAATCACCGTAAACATGACCACGGAAGAAATAATATTGGCTGTCAATAAAGTAGAAGGTTACACCGTTTAAGACGGTTTTCTTAATCCCACAGTACTGTCTGCGCCAACCAACACTCACCTCAAAATGAAGCACATCTTCAATTTGATTTCCAAATTTAGCCTCTACCATGTCATAGTAGGGTAAAATCACTGCAACTTCATGTCCCGCTTTTACCAGTGATTTAGGAAGAGCGCCAATGACGTCTCCCAAACCACCTGTTTTTGAAAAGGGTGCACCCTCTGCTGCTACAAATAAAATTTTCATGAATGAATATCCTCTGTTACTTTGCTACCTTTCTTAACGACAACTGGATGTTCTGCAGTTCCTCGAATCACAACGCCATCAGCAACTTCCACACCCTTATCCAAGATAGCATATTCGACCTGAGCTCCTTCTCCAATCACAACACGAGGGAAGAGCAGGCTATCTTTAACCAGGCTATCCTTATGGACATGAATATTACGTGATAGAACAGAATTAGCCACTTGACCTTCAATGATACTACCAGACGCAAACTGAGAAGTGCTTACTTTAGATGTATTAGCATAGTAAGTTGGCTCTTCGTTTTTGACCTTTGTATAAATCTTTTGGTTTGGTGAGAAAAGAGAATAGAATTTTTGCGATTCAAGCATATCTTTATTAGCTTGGTAATAAGACTCTACAGAGTGAATATTTGCCAGATAACCTGTGTACTCGTAGGCGAAAGCTCCCTCTTTTGCAGCCAAATCCCGTAAAACATAGCGCAACTTCTCTGGATGTTCTTTTTTAGCTTCTTCTTCCAAGCGTTCAATCAACCACGGTGTATTAACGACAAAGATATCTGTAGACATATTGAACGTTTCAGCTGTTGACTTGCTATCAAATAGTTTATGAGAACGAACATGGTCTGTTTCATCCACTTCTAAGATTGCATTTACTTCTGAAATGTCTTTTTTAGGTAGTTTTTTATAAACTACAGTGATAGGGCCTTTTGTTGTACTATGTAGATGGAAAACTTGGTTCAAATCAATGTTAATCAAGACATCGCAGTTGAGGACAACCGTTTGGTTTGATCCAGAGCGTTTTAAATAAGTAAGAAGCTGTTGGTAGTATTCTTTTCCTACTGTGCTACTCTCCACACGAGTATTGTAAATACCTAGATAATAGTGACTGAGAAGGGTTGATAAGCCCCACTCGCGTCCTGAACGGATATGGTCAAAGACTGAGCTGATATTATCCTGCTGGAAAATACCAAAGACACTACGAACACCTGCATTAGCAAGGCTTGAAAGTGGGAAGTCAATCAAACGATATTTCCCACCAAATGGCAAACTTGCTACTGGACGGTGGTCTGTCAATGTCGACATATCGTGAAAACCAACTGTGTTTCCTAAAATGGCAGAATATTTATCAATCTTCATCTGTTGCTACCCCCACTACTTCATTATATCCTACAACTTGTACTTCATCTGTTCCATCAATTTCGACACCGTCAGAAATAATCGCACCTTCACCAATAATGGCACGTTTAATCTTAGCTCCTTGACCAATGATAGCTCCACTCATGATAACTGAATCAACAACTTCCGCTCCTTCGCGAACTTGCGCGCCTGTTGAAAGGATAGAATGTTTAACAGTTCCATCAACGAAACATCCGTCTACAACTAATGAGTCTTCCACATCAGCATTTGCTCCGAGGAAGTTTGGTGGTGAAATCAAGTTTCTTGAGTAAATCTTCCATTGACGGTTACGACTATCCAAGGCATTCTCTGGAGAAATGTACTCCATGTTCGCTTCCCAAAGAGACTCAATCGTACCAACATCTTTCCAGTAACCGCTAAATTCGTAAGCATAAACACTTTCACCTGACTCAAGGTAATTTGGAATGACATTTTTACCAAAATCTGACATATCTACATTGCTCTTTTCAGCAGCAACGAGCATATTGCGGAGACGTTGCAAATCAAAGATGTAAATACCCATAGAAGCCTTTGTAGATTTAGGTTGAGCTGGTTTTTCTTCAAATTCAACAATGCGATTATTGGCATCTGTGTTCATAATACCAAAACGGCTAGCTTCCTTTAGGGGAACATCAAGAACTGCGACTGTCAAACTAGCATTATTATCCTTGTGAGACTGGAGCATAGCATCGTAGTCCATTTTGTAGATATGGTCCCCAGACAGAATCAAGACATACTCAGGATTGACACTGTCGATATAGTCGATATTTTGGTAAATAGCATGACTAGTCCCTTCGAACCAACGATTTCCTTCACTTGCAGAATAAGGTTGAAGAATAGAGACACCAGAATTGATACCGTCTAGTCCCCAGCTTGAACCATTCCCAATATGGTTGTTGAGAGCAAGAGGTTGGTACTGTGTAATGACTCCAACATTGTGAATCCCTGAGTTGGCACAGTTTGAAAGAGCAAAGTCAATGATACGGTAGCGCCCACCAAATTGCACAGCTGGTTTTGCGATGCTTTGAGTGAGTTTACCGAGACGAGTTCCTTGCCCACCAGCAAGAATCAAAGCTAACATTTCATTCTTCATTTTCTACTCCTTTTTGGTTTTTACTTGTGACAGTTTTATCAGATTTCAAGCGGCGTTTGATTTTCCAAACACTTGCTCCCATAGCCGGTAGGGTAAAGGTCAAGGTCTGCTCATAATCTTTCCATAGTCCTTCTTGCGTTTGAACAGTTTGATTATGTTCTTTCCAAACGCCTCCCCACTCTTCTAACTCAGTATTCCAGACTTCTTCATAAATCCCTGCAACAGGCAGACCGATTGTAAAATCTTTTCGTTCAACAGGTGCCATATTAAAGACGCAGACTAGCATGTCGCCCTTCTTACCCTTACGGATGAAGGAAAGAACACTCTGGTCTCGATTATCCGCATCAATGATTTCAATACCATCATAGCTGGTATCGATTTCCCACAGACAGCGATGATCTTTGTAAAACTGGTTTAGCTGAGAAGTGAAATACTTCATCTTAGCATTCATAGGGTCTTCTAGATTAGACCATTCCAACTGCTCTTCAGATCTCCATTCTAGGAATTGGCCGTATTCACTACCCATGAAGAGCAATTTCTTACCAGGGTGACAAATTTGGTACGTATAGAGATTGCGCAAGCCTGCGAATTGATTATAGCGATCTCCCCACATCTTGTGCATCATACTCTTCTTGCCATGAACAACTTCATCGTGTGAGAATGGTAGGAGATAATTCTCCTTGAAGACATACATAAAGCTGAAAGTCACTAGGTTAAAGTCGTATGTACGATAAATCGGATCTTCTTCATAGAAACGGAGAATATCATTCATCCAGCCCATATTCCATTTGTAGTCAAAGCCAAGACCATCTGAATCCTTTGTATCAGTAATCTGAGTAGCTGATGAACTTTCCTCAGCTATCATCATCACATCTGGATGAGCTAGTTTAATGACATCATTCAAGCGTTGAAGGAAATAATATCCTTCATAGTTGAGATTACCGCCATCTTTATTCGGTGTCCATGGGGCATCATCGTAATCTAGATAGAGCATGTTGCTAACCGCATCCACGCGAATACCGTCCAAATGGTAAAAGTCAATCCAAAACTTAATGCTAGAAATCAAGAAGGACTGGACTTCATTCTTCCCAAGGTCGAAATTGAGTGCTCCCCAACCATAGTTATGAGCCTTATTATGGTCTTGGTATTCAAAAGTCGGTGTCCCATCATAATAGGCTAAGGCATCATCGTTGATGGTAAAGTGACCTGGTACCCAGTCCACAATAACTCCAATATTATGGGTATGACACTCCTCGACAAAATCTTGAAACTCCTCTGGTCGGCCATAAGCATGCTCTAAAGCGAAGTAACCCATAAGCTGATACCCCCAACTCAAGCCCAAAGGATGGGACATCAAGGGCATAAACTCAATATGAGTATAGTTCATTTCAACGAGATAAGGAATGAGTTCATCCTTGAGCTGGGCAAAACTATAAGGACTGCCATCAGAATTTCTTTTCCATGATCCAGCGTGAACTTCATAGATATTGACAGGACGCTCTTCAAAGCCCCAACGTTTTCTTCGTGCCAGCCAAAGTCCATCCTTCCATTTCTTCTCAGGAAGCTCTGTTAAGATTGCCCCTGTTCCTGGACGATCCTCATACCTGACAGCAAAAGGGTCAATCTTCATCAGTTGATGACCATTTTGACGTGTGACATGATATTTGTAAATATGCCCTTCTTGAGCCATATTGGTAAAGACTTCCCAGACCCCAAAGTCATTTCTTACCATTGGAATCTGATTTTCTACCCAATTGGTAAAATCCCCTACCAAGTGAACTGCCTGAGCATTGGGTGCCCAAACTCGGAAAGTATAGCCAGACTCACCATCTTTTTCTTCCCTATGCGCTCCCAGATAATGCTGGAGGTGAAAATTCTCACCTGTCATAAAGGTGCGCAATGCTTCTCTTCTATCCATATACTCCCTTTCTGCTGTAAGCGTTTTCTGTGTTTTTATTATACTACTTTTTTAGAGAAGATTCAAGTAAATTACTATACTTCTTTAAAATTATTTTGAAAATCTACAAAAAGTTAACTTAGTTGTTCAATTGTAAATTAATATTTTTTCAAAAAAATTGCGAAAATGCATTTCTTTTTCTACTACAATACCAAAAAGTTCGTATTTTTCTATGATTATTATTATTTTATAGCAAAAAAATAAAACCAGGAAAACAATTTCCTGATTTTACACGTTTGATGAAAATATATATCAAATTTTCTATACGAGTGAGTTATCAACTAAGTTCTTTCTATTCGTTCACTTCCAATGATCTGTTAGAATAGCGAGATAGATGGTCTTTATAAAACACTCAAGACAGCTAGACTAATATCATCTAACACATTGTCTTCTTTTGAGCGACTGTTGGTTACCAACATAGCTAAATTTCCTGCATTTTCAAATGGATAGGGTTCTGATTTAGCATTCACAACCACCAAGAGGTGTTCTTTCCCATGAACTTCATAGATAAGGCAGCCGCTATGTTCAATTGCAGAATGCACAAAGACATGATGGTAAATTTCATCATAGCTAGAGTAAGAAAAGGCACCAGTTTTTGTCTTCAATCGGATGACTTGACGGATAAACTCAATACTGTCTTGACGCTCATTAATCAAGTTCCAGTTCACTTGGTTCACACTGTCAGGAGCATTATAGCTATTCATCGCACGCTCTCTATCATCATGGGTCAACTCACCATTTTCACCAGTCGCAACCAGTTTGGTACGACCAAATTCTTGACCGATTTCCATAAAGGCCATCCCCTGCATGAGCAGATTCATGGCTGTGGCTGTCTCGACCTTGCGCATGATTTGCTCTGAACTTTGGTCTGGATGAAGGGTTGCCAATAAATCGTGAAGATTGTAATTGTCATGGGCTTCTACATAGTTAAGCACCTGATTTGGATGTGTATAGCTTCCTAATTCACGACTTCCTAGGATTGCTTTAGCAAGAATTGGCTCTGTCGCAGCACCACTGACAAAACCTGACTTGATAGCACCATAAACTTCTCCCCCTTTGACAGCATCGCGCTGATTGTCATTAAAGAAACCAATATTTGGCATCTGGTAGGCATTGTCCTTCTTGGCCTTATCATAAGGGGCAAGACCTGTTCCCATATCCCATCCTTCTCCATAGAGGATAATGTTAGGGTCGATTTCATCTAAGCTTTGACGAATCATCTGCATAGTCTTGACATCATGAATCCCCATTAAGTCAAAACGGAAGCCGTCAATATTGTATTCCTGAACCCAGTATAGAAGAGAATCAATCATATACTTGCGGAACATTTCGTGTTCACTGGCTGTTTCATTTCCAACGCCTGTTCCATTCTGGAAGGTACCGTCTGGATTCATACGATAATAGTAATCAGGGACAGTTGTTTGGAAAGGTGCATCAACAACTGAGAAGGTATGGTTATAGACCACATCCATAATAACACCAATACCCGCATCGTGGTAAGCTTGAACCATGGTCTTCAAATCACGAATAACCTGAGCTGGGTCGTCTGGATTAGTTGAAAAACTAGTTTCTGGCGCGTTATAGTTTTGTGGGTCATAACCCCAGTTGTAGGTTACATTCCCATCCTCATCGTATTCTTTGTGACGGTCTGCAATTGGTTGCAACTGAACATAATTGTAGCCCAGCTTCTTGATGTAATCAAAAGCAGTTGCTTGGCCGTACTGGTTAACTGTTCCAGTCTGTGCAGCACCTAAGAAAGTTCCTCGAAGATGTTCATCCACACCTGAGGTCGGTGATTTGGTCAAATCACGAATGTGCATTTCACAAATAACTGCCTTACATGGATTTGCCAAGCGCCAAGTAGCCTCTGAACCGTGCTTGACCTCGAAGTTTGCAACTTGCTTTTCTTCATGGCTCAGGATAGCTGAACGTTTGCCATCAGGACTGGTCGCGATGGTATAGGGATCGCGTGTCACTGTTTGGTGGTGAGGGAATTGGACTTGATACTGATAAGCCTTACCAGTCAAATCTTCCTCAACATCCAAACTCCAGACACCGATTGTATTGTCCTTGTGATTATAAGAGTAGCTATTGCCTCTCTCCATCTCAAAGGTCTTCCAAACAGGAGCATCATTAGCAGCTGATTCATAAACGACAACCTGCACTTCTGTCGCTGTTGGAGCCCAGAGAGCAAAACGAGCCTGATTGTCCTCTACACGGCAACCCAATTCCCCTTGGTAGCCCCAGTGGTGGTCGAAACTAGCGCTATTGATAGCCTTGTCAAAAGCAAAAGGATTTTGATTTTTATAGAAAGGACTTGCAATTGCAGGATTTTCAGAATAATAAATTCTATCATCGCCTTCCAAAATCCAGACCTCTGTTAAGAGGGGATAGTGATTAAAACGGATAGCATATTCTTTACTAGTTTGGCCTGTGTGAACCACAAAATTCAAGCTTTCTAAGGGATGAGCACTTGGGTGTTCAAAGCTAAATAAGGCTCCAAAATAATCTTCTTGGTAAGTTAGTAAATCAATTCGTTGATCCTTACTCTTTACAAAAGAGCAAGTGTCGTATTCACCATTCTTGCGATGGTAATGAATGCGCATAGGGTAGTTATACATTTTTATTTTTCCTTTTTACTTTTTAATTCGTTTCTATTTCACTAATAAATTCTTGACTAATCTCGTCTCGATTGACAAAAAATTCGATGTGATGATGGCAGACTTGAAGTTCAACTGGGGTATCTCCTCCATATTCCCCATCTAGGTTCAGCATAAATGGTTCTTGGTCATCTAAAACTTCTAAACGTAGTTTGCTAGTTTTAAGGTATTCGATATTGACGTCTGAGACATGCTGACCACCATTAATGGCCTGTATCAATAAGCCCAACATATCAAATAGCTTGTCTGTCTTGACCAAAATCAGAGTAAAATTACCATCGTCTAACTTGGTATCAGGCGCTAACTGCTCAAAACCTCCAATGGAATTGGTCAAGGCAACAAAAATCAAGGACACCTCTCCTTCAAAGACCCCCTGATCGTGTGTGATTCTCACTGGACGAACCTTGGTCTTAGGAAACATTTCAATGCCTTTAGCAACATAGGCAAAATAACCAAGACGCGTCTTGACTTCACTTGGAACACTGTAAGTCAATTCGGTTAAGGTTCCAGCAGCGGCAATATTAATAAAATATTTGTCGCCAAAAGCTCGTCCAATATCCATATGAATGGTCTCATTTTTAGCAATAATCTGAGCAGCCGCAACAGGATCACCCATTGGAATTTTTAGGGCACGCGCATAATCATTAGTCGTACCTGTTGGGATGATAGCAAGCCGAGGTCTCTTATCGAGCGAGGCAACCCCATTGACTACCTCATTAATTGTTCCATCACCACCTGCAGCAATAATCAAATCAAAACCAGCTTTGGCTGCTCTCTCAGCTTCTTTTTGTGCCGAAAGAGGTTCTGTAGTCGTTTGAAAGGCACTGGTTTCATAGCCAATATTTTCCAAAACATCCAGCACTTCTGCTATATTTTTCTTGATAATTTCCTGCCCTGAGGTTGGGTTATAAATTAAACGCGCACGTTTTCTTTCTTCTGTCATTGTTACAAACTTTCTAGCCAAGCTTCATCTCGAACTTCGATGCCAAATTCTTGTGCTTTTTGAAGTTTACTTCCAGCGTCTGCTCCTGCAACAACAAGGTCTGTCTTTTTAGAAACACTGCCTGTTACCTTGGCACCCAGACTTTCGAGTTTGCTTTTAGCTTCTGAGCGCTTGAGCCGTTCCAATTTTCCTGTCAATACCACGGTCAAACCTGACAAGGTCGCATCCGCTACTACTGTCTGACCTTTATAGTCCAGATTGACCCCAGCTTCTTTTAATTCTCTGAGGAGAATTTCAGAGCCTTCTGTCGCAAAGTAAGTCTGAAGACTCTTGGCAATCACACCACCCAGACTTTCAATACTAGCCACTTCCTCTGGATCTGCCTGAGCCAGATTTTCAATCGAGAGAAAATGTTGAAGTAAAAGCTGACTGGCCTTACTGCCGACATGGCGAATTCCCAAACCAAACAAGAGTTTTTCAGCAGAGTTTTCCTTAGATGCTTGAATGGCTTGATACAGTTTAGAAGCAGACTTTTCCTTAACCCCCTCTAAAAGGAGGAAATCTTCTTCTTTCAAACGGTAAATATCTGCCACATCCTTGACTAGGTCTGCAGCAAAGAGTTTCTCAACAATAGATGGACCAAGCCCTGTAATATTCATGGCATCTCGAGAGGCAAAGTGGATCAAACCTTCCATGATTTGAGCAGGACAACGCGGATTGATACAACGCAGGGCCACTTCATCTTCAAAGTGCAACAAGTCAGAATCACAACTTGGGCAGTTTGAAGGGATATCTAGTTTTTCTTCAGAAACCCGTTTGGACTCTACCACGCGTAAAACAGCAGGGATGATGTCACCAGCCTTATAAACTATGACCGTGTCATCTTTACAGATATCTTTTTCAGCAATATAATCCACATTGTGCAGAGTTGCACGGCTAACAGTTGTACCAGCTAGTTGTACTGGTGTTAGATTTGCAGTTGGGGTTACAACCCCCGTACGGCCAACTGTCCAATCAACTGATAAGAGTTGAGCTTCTTTTTCCTCAGCAGGAAACTTGTAGGCTACTGCCCACTTTGGAGCCTTAACGGTAAAACCGAGTTCTTCTTGACCTGCTAGGTCATTGACCTTGATCACCACCCCATCGATATCATAAGGCAGATTTTCCCGTTCCTGTCCTACTTCTTGGATGAAATCCCATATCTCATCTATGTTTTCAGCCAAGATTCGCTTAGGATTGACCACAAAACCGAGCTGTTCTAAGTGCTTCAAAACTTTTTCTTGACTATCACGAGTTGAAGGGCTGGCTTCTTGATAGAGAAACGTTGCAAGATTGCGCTTGGCTACTACAGCTGTATCCAACTGACGCAAGGTTCCTGCCGCCGCATTACGAGGATTGGCAAATTCAGGCTCTCCATTTTCTTGGCGAGCTTGATTGACCTGGTCAAAAGAAGCGCGTGGCATATAACATTCCCCACGAACTGTGATATCTAGTTCTTCTTGCAAAGTCAAAGGAATGTCCTTAACACGCTTGAGGTTTTCTGTGATATTTTCACCAATAGAACCATCTCCACGTGTTGCCCCAGCAAGCAAAATCCCCTTTTCATAAGTTAGCGAGATAGATAAGCCATCGATTTTCAGCTCACAAATATAGGTCGGATGAGCCACTTCCTTACGAACACGCGCATCAAATGCTTCAAGCTCCTCACGTGAAAAAGCATCCTGCAAACTATAAAGAGGATACTGATGACTGTATTTTTCAAAACCATCTAAAATCTTGCCACCAACACGATGGGTCGGACTGTCTGCTAGCACTTGATCTGGATAGGCAGTTTCTAACTCAACCAACTCTCGGTAAAGGCGATCATACTCACTGTCTGAAACCGAGGGATTATCGCTGGTATAGTACTCAGCCGCATAGCGATTGAGCAAGGCGACTAACTCATTCATTCTTTTATTCATAAGACCATTTTACCATAAACTAAGCCCTCCTCACAAACGAGAAGGGCGGAAAAAACACTTAGTTTGAAATTATTTTTGAAACTCAAGCAGCCTTATATCAATTTTTCAAAATGAGTTCGAACATAAATAAACGATATACAAGACAAGATGATAACACCACTTCCAATTATCAGGAAAGAAGAGAGATGTACACTTGGCAAGACTGTCATAAATCCTTTTGCAATAGGCATAAATAGAATAGCTAAGGTAAAAATTGTACTCAGTACTCTCCCAAGAAATTCGCTCTCAATCTTGGTTTGTACTTGAGTAAAAAAGTGAATATTAAAAATCGTCATAAACAATTCACAAACTAAATTTCCAGAAAAGGAAAGAAAAGTTGGAAGTGGTAATCCCATCATAAAAACTCCGACACCTGTCAAAGCCAGTAAAATCAAAAGATTATAAACATTAGCTTTAATTTTACTAGCTAGAAGAGCCCCAATGATGGAACCAATAGCCCCCATAGTTAAAATACTTGCATAGGCTCCTTCTGACCCGTAAAGCTGATTCGAAAAGGGAAGTAGAAATTCAAAAGCGGCAAAAAAGAAATTAACACTGGAAGCTACCAGCAAAAGGAAAAAAATTTCTTGCTGATGCCAGATATAGTGTAACCCATCCTTGATATCCGCAAACATATCTCTCCCAGTAAAAGGTTTCTTATCTTGAACCATTGGTTCTTCTTTTGGAAGTAAGGCCACTAGAACAAATGCTATGAAAAAAGTCAGCGAGTCTAGCAGTAGCGTCATATGGAGACTTGCAAACTGTAAAACAAGGAAGGAAAGAACAGGAGAACTAACACCTACAATCTGCAAAACCAGCTCTAAGCGAGAGTTATAGATCACAATCTCATCTTTCTCCACCACTTCAGTTATGATAGCTTTATTGGCTGTACGAGAAAATGCAAAAGCAATAGCCTGAACAATATTGGCAACAATCAAAGCTCCAATCATCCAGCTGTCATTTCTTATAAAAGAAATAGCCAGACAAAGAATCCCACAAACAAGGTCCGTCGTCATTAAAATCTTACGACGAGAAAAACGGTCTGAAATGACTCCGCCAAATGGGTTGACGAGAATGGATGTGACGAGTTCAGAAATCTGATACATTCCTAAAACTGTCTGTCCGATAGTTCCCATGGAAGCCAACCAGACACTATTGCCATAATCATAGAGCATATTCCCTATCCTGTTAACAGCTCCACGGCTAATCAACTGTACTGCATAGCGATTCATATAAAAACTCCTCTCAAATTTTGAAACTATTGTATCAAAACCGAAAGGAGCTTTTTATTTTTTCCCTTATTTGGGAAAATTAATCTTTGACAAATTTTTCGTAGTGTTCCTGATAGTAGGCTACTTGCTCTGGAAGACCTAGCACATCAAAAATATGCATGGCCTCTTGCATTTGGCTACAACCTTCTTTACACTTTCCTTTTTGATATAAGGCAAAACCTTTTAAATAATGGAAAACATTACGCTCATAAAGCTTAATACCTTTACCAATAATCTTCTCTGTATAAGTCTCGAAATAGCTGGCATTATAAAAAGAAGAATGCTCTAAACAATGCTGGTAACAATTGAGGGCCAAAATCAACACTAATCTCTTATGGCGACCAATCTCTTGGTAAAATTCCTCCCTCTCCATGACTTCTCTACCAATCCGAGTGACATAGTCCACATCGTAGAAACTATAGAGGTTCCCGAAAAGAATCAACTCATACATGGTCCATTCTTCTGTTTTGAAGAGATAATCTGCTACCTTATCCAAATCATCCTGCTTCATATCATAACTCGAATCTCTTTGACAAATCAGACCCTGTAACAAAATCCAGTTCAGCTCAAAATAAAGGGGAGTCGTCGAACTCTTAGCCTTTTCAAGTTGTTCTTCTTGAAGCTTTTGAAAACCTGCAATATCATTTGAGTAGTAAAGTGGGATAATCTGTGCCATCATAGCAACATGTTCATGATTTTGAAAATCCCTAGCCTTGTCCATGAAATTTTCAATGGTCACATGAATATTATCCAAAATTTCAAAAAAACGTGAGACTGCTAGGTCAGATTCCCCAAGCTCAAAGCGAGATAACTGAGAGGTTGAACAGGACTCGCCTGCTGCTTCCTTTAAAGAATAATTTCCACTTGTTCGAAATTCACGAAATACTTTTCCAAGATGTTCCATCTTTACACCTGCTCTGATAATTCTTCCCACTCAAGCATAGCTTCTTCCTGACGGTGGCTGATTTCATCCAGCTCTGCCTGCAATTCCATGAGTTTGTCGGCATCGTTTATTTCCAACATTTGTTCAGAAATGGTTTGACTTTGACTTTCTAGCTCTTCAATTTCAGCTTCTAGATTTTCGATTTGTCGCATGAGTTTGCGAACTTCTTTTTGACTTTCTTTCTGAGCTTGATAGTCATTAACTGGGCTTGCTTCTTTTGCTTGATTGCTGGTTAAAGCTTCCTCAGTTTGAATCATTTCTACTTCTGATTTCTTCTCAACATAGTAATCGTAATCTCCAAGATAGAGAGTTGATCCATTCTCTGACAATTCCAGTACATGAGTTGCCACACGATTGATAAAGTAACGGTCGTGGCTGACGAATAGAAGAGTACCATCAAAGTCAATCAAGGCATTTTCTAGCACTTCCTTGCTATCAATATCCAAGTGGTTGGTCGGCTCGTCCAGAATCAAGAAGTTGTTGTTTTCCATAGACAATTTAGCAAGAAGTAAACGCGCTTTCTCGCCACCAGACAGCATGCCGACTGATTTTTTAACATCATCTCCTGAGAAAAGGAAGGCACCTAGACGGTTACGAATTTCAACTTCTGGTGTCAGTTTAAAATCATTCCAGAGTTCATCCAGTACAGTATTACTTGGTGTCAACTTGCTTTGGGTTTGGTCATAGTAACCAACCTCAACATTGGCGCCAAAGCGCTTCTCACCCTTGATAAAAGGAATCTGGTCCACAATAGACTTGATAAAGGTTGACTTGCCGATACCATTTGGACCAACGATAGCGACAGCATTCATCTTACGAAGATCTAGGTTGATAGGTTGTGACAAGACTTCCCCGTCATAACCAATAGCCGCATTTTCAACAGTCAATACAACATTACCAGAGTTTTTTTCCGACTGGAAGGTCATATTGGCTGCTTTCTTGCCAGCTTCAGGTTTATCCAAACGTTCCATTTTTTCCAGTTGTTTACGTCGAGATCGGGCACGTTTGGTCGTTGAAGCTCGGACTAGATTGCGATTGACAAAGTCTTCCAGAGCCGCAATCTCCTTCTGTTGCTTTTCATAATTTTTTGCCTCAGTAGCTAGCTTTTGCTCCTTCAACTCAACAAAACGAGAGTAATTCCCCACATAGCGATCCAAAGAATGCTTGGTCAAATCCAGCGTAATCGTCGCAACCTTGTCCAAGAAATAACGGTCGTGGCTGACAATAATGAGGGCACCGCTATAGTTTACCAAGTAATTCTCTAGCCAGGCAATGGTTTCAATATCTAAGTGGTTGGTTGGCTCGTCCAAGACCAAGAGATTAGGCTTTTCAAGGAGCATTTTAGCTAGAGCCAAACGAGTATTTTGACCACCCGAAAGCTCGGCAATTTTCATCTGCCACATAGATTCGTTAAACTTGAATCCATTTAAAATCGCTCGAATATCAGCTTCATAGGTAAAGCCGCCTGCTTGGCGAAAATTCTCAGATAAGCGATCGTAATCTGACATCAGTTTATCCAAATCCTCACCAGACTTTTCACCCATCTCCAGCTCCATCTGACGAAGTTGTTTCTCAGTCCGACGCAAGTCATCAAAGACATGAAGCATCTCATCGTAGATGGTATTTTCAGACTCAAAACGGCTATCTTGGGCTAGGTAAGACAGAGAAATATCTTTTTTCTTATTGATTTCTCCACTAGTTGGCTCCTCTTCTCCAACCAAAATCTTCAAAAGAGTAGACTTACCTGCTCCATTTTTCCCAACAAGAGCAATCCGGTCTCGTTCATCAACCTGCAGGTTAATATTATCGAAAAGAACCTCTCCTGCAAAAGAACGTTCAATTTTATTAGCTTGTAAAATAATCATACAAACAGTATAGCATGTTTCCCTAAGGCATTCAAGATAATCGTAAGTATTTTAGCGAAGAACTTGTAACATAAAATAAATTATGTAAAATTTGTATTGGATTCCTTCGCTATCTTGTTGGATTTTCTAATAAGCTAATCTTGCTTCAAATAGTTATCGCACAATTCTATTATTTAATTCTTTTCATTATATACGTACGTATAGCGGATTGAAATAAGATGAGAACAAATCGATTGAGGAAGTAAAATTAATTTCTATAAATGTTTTAGAAATTGTTTCGTACTATTTTAGATTCAACTACTATATATACAATATTTTCGGAGCATTCAGCTTTTTAACTCTATTTATTACTAGATTTCATAATTAAAAAGCCTACTGACCAAGCTAGAAAGCTTGATACAATAGGCTTTTTAAAGGCTGATTATTTAACAGCGTCTTTAAGAGCTTTACCAGCTTTGAATGCTGGAACTTTAGAAGCTGCAATTGTCATTTCTTTACCAGTTTGTGGGTTGCGACCTTTACGTTCTGCACGCTCACGAACTTCAAAGTTACCAAAACCGATCAATTGAACTTTTTCACCAGCTGCAAGATAGTCAGCTACTGCTGCAAATACAGCTTCAACTGCTGCTGCTGAGTCTTTCTTAGTCAATTCTGTAGCTTCTGCTACTTTAGCGATCAAATCTTGTTTGTTTGCCATGTTAACGATTCCTCCAAATAATTTCTAATTAACAAATATAATCATATCCTAAAATCCCTTTTAGGTCAAGTTAAAAACGCTATTTCTTCCCATTTTCTTTATTTTTTTAGGAATGGTAACGTACCAAAATAGCCCAAGCGTTCTCACCTGTGTGAGTTTGAATAATGGAACCCGTTTCCAAAACAGAAATTGGCTTTTCAACATAAGCTTGTAAGCTTTCTTTCATCTCTTTTGCCCAATCATCACTACCAGAATATGAAATTCCAATCTCTGCTACAGAACGTTCAGAGAGAGATGTTATCAACTCATCTAACCATTTTTTAAAGGTTTTAGCTCCACGACCTTTAACCATTGGCTGCAATTCATGGTCTTTCATTTGCATGACAACACGGATATTGAGAAGGGAGCTCAACAATCCAGTTACACGGCCAATTCGTCCACCTTTGACAAGATTTTCCAAAGTTGAAACACCAATATAAAGCTCTGTATGGTTTTTAACCTCTTCTACATGAGATAAAATTGTCTCCATATCTTTACCTTCTTGAGCTAACTTCGCAGCCTCAACAACTTGGAATTTCAGGGCTTGGTCAGTGAAGGAACTATCAACAACAGTCACGTCGGCAGTAGATAGGCTAGCACCTTGACGCGCTGCTTCTACAGTACCCGAAAGAGCATGGGACATATGAATAGCAAGAATCTGGCTACCATCCTTGCATAGGTTTTCAAACACTTCAGCAAAGACACCTACAGGCGGCTGGCTTGTTTTCGGAAGATTCTTAGCTTCTTGCATCAAGTGAAGAAATTTACCTTCTTCTTTCAAATCAGCATCAGAATAAACAACATTATCAATCATTACAGATAATGGAACAATTGTAATATCTAATTGCTTTACTAGTTCAGGTTCAATAGTAACAGATGAATCGGTTACAATCTTAATTTTTGTCATAGTATCAATCTTTCTATTTTAGGATTCAGATTGGTTTCCTTGCTTCTAATTATATCAAAAAAAAGATTAAAAATCCTAATGGAGTCAATCAAATTTTCCGTAAAATTTGATATAATCAACTTATAAGAAAAGAGGTGTCCTATGATTAAAAAAATTTACCCCATTTTTACCATTTTACTAGGTGCTGCTATTTATGCTTTTGGACTGACTTATTTTGTAGTTCCCCATCATCTCTTTGAAGGAGGGGCGACAGGCATTACCCTCATCACCTTTTATCTTTTTAAAATCCCTGTTTCCCTCATGAACCTGCTGATTAACATTCCCCTTTTCATCCTAGCTTGGAAGATCTTTGGAGCTAAATCCCTCTATTCTAGTTTACTAGGAACATTAGCTTTGTCCGCCTGGTTAGCTTTTTTTGAGCATATTCCCCTTCATATTGATCTTCAAGGTGATTTACTAATCACAGCCCTTATAGCGGGAATCCTATTAGGAATTGGCCTTGGAATTATTTTTAATGCTGGAGGTACAACTGGCGGAACTGATATTCTAGCTCGTATTCTCAACAAATACACTCATATATCCATAGGAAAACTGCTCTTTATCTTAGATTTTTGTATTCTCATGTTGATTCTCCTAATCTTCAAGGATTTGAGATTGGTTTCCTACACGCTTTTGTTTGATTTTATTGTTTCTCGTGTTATTGATTTGATTGGTGAAGGAGGATATGCCGGCAAAGGCTTTATGATTATCACAAAACGTCCTGACCAACTTGCTAAGGCAATTAATGATGACCTCGGAAGAGGTGTTACTTTTATTTCTGGTCACGGCTACTATAGTAAAGAAAATTTGAAAATCATCTACTGTATTGTCGGTAGAAATGAGATTGTGAAAATGAAAGAAATGATTCATCGAATCGATCCTCAAGCCTTTATAACCATTACAGAAGCCCATGAAATCCTAGGAGAAGGATTCACCTTTGAAAAAGAATAAAAAGAGGTAGTGTAGTGATCTCAAAAGTTAGACTACATCATCTATCTTTTGGGTTACAGACAACCTCTTTTTTGTTTTATTTACTCAAGCTCTTAAGACCAATTCCGAGTTACTTCTTCATCAGTCTTTAACTGATCCACTAATTGGTCAACTGAGTCAAATTTGGTCATATCTCGAATGCGATCAAGCCAATAAACCATGACGGTTTCCCCATAAATATCTTGATTAAAATCAAAAATATTGACTTCAAAACGTGCTTCTTCTCCATCAAAGGTCACATTTTTCCCGACACTAGCCATAGCACGATACTTCTGTCTTTGAATCTCAACATCAACGACATAAACGCCATCTGCTGGCATATAAGTACGGTCTAAAAGCACTAAATTCGCTGTCGGATAACCAATTGTACGACCACGAGCATTACCATGAACCACCATACCTCTTGATGGAAGCGGTGCCCCCAAAAGTTTTCCTGCTTCTTTCACATTTCCATCTAAAATAGCTTGACGGATACGAGTTGAACTAATCTTTCCTTTCTCATCTTCTACAGGTGGAACAATGATAACTTCTCCATCAAAGTAATCCTTTAAATCTTCTGCTGTTTTTTTGTCAGAACCAAATGTATAATCAAAACCTGCAACAATAATTTTGGCATTCATAGCCTTGATATAAGTTGCAAAAAATTCTTCTGCCGTGAGACTAGCGAATTGACTACTAAAATCAAGGAGATATAATTCTTCTACACCTTCGCGCTTTAATTTTCTTTCACGTTCAGCAGGGTTCAAAATATGCAAAAACAAATCTGGATGATAAGGCTCTAAAGCGATCTTTGGAGATTCATTAAAGGTCATAACGACGATAGGCAATAAATCCTTTCTCGCAGCCTTGTTGGCAACACGAAATAATTCTTGATGCCCCTTATGTATGCCATCAAAATAGCCGAGAACAACGACTGAATCAGATGGTGTGCCAATATCTTTTTGGTTTTTTATAGGAATAGTAATAATCATAAAATAATTATATCATAGCGATAGCTATTTCTGGAACAGAAAATCTGAAATGTCGTTTTTTTCACCTGAAGTGTAGCTGTTTTCAAAAAGCACTTCACTCTATCGTTGCTTAACTATGAACTTTGCAATATTCTTCTCAAAAACTTGTAGGACATCTTCAAAAGTTTGAAAGGAGTGATTAGACTTGTTCGGTAACCATAAAGTGTCATACTATGCTTATGTATGAAAAAGCAATGCAACTAACTCCTGAGAACTTTAAATTACTAATTGGTGCCGAAAAGGTAGAATTTAGAATCGAGGTACACCTATGGCTGTAAAATTTACAAAATGAGACAACTTGGGCAAGATGTTTGAAGAATTTCCTAAACTCCCTGATTTGAAGCAAGTCACTTTCCCTGATGACAAAGAAAAAGCCAAAGCAGCAAAGAAAAACTAGATGACTGCTTTCCAACAACTCCCATCTAATGTGCTTCAGACTGGGTTATTTTTCTCTCCATCTGTTATCTTGGATTCTCGCTAAAGAATATCTTTTTCCTTATCAGAAGGAACGGCTCAAGCCATTCAGACAAGTGAAGGGATGACAAGCCAATATTTGAAACCAGATACCAGTTCTTATTTCATTTTACTATATTAAAAAGTATGGGTACCAAACAAAAAACAGGCTCTCCGAAAACTCGGAAAGCCTTATTTAATGCTACTTCTAGCTTCCTCGCCTTTACAGTTCAAGGCTCGGGATAAAAAGGTTCACTGAACCTTTTTATTTAGCGATTGGGTAAACAGAAACTTGTTTTTTATCGCGTCCTTTACGTTCAAAGCGTACTACGCCTTCAACTTTAGCGAACAAAGTATCGTCTCCGCCACGACCAACGTTTACACCTGGATAGATGTGTGTACCACGTTGACGGTAAAGGATTGATCCACCTGTTACAGTTTGTCCGTCAGCTGCTTTAGCTCCAAGACGTTTTGCTTGTGAATCACGTCCGTTTGATGTAGAACCTCCACCTTTTTTGTGGGCGAAAAGTTGCAAGTTGTTAAGAGTCATTTTTAACATAATGTTTTCCTCCGTGTTAGTTTTCTGTGATAACTCTGGTTTGGACGAACTCAGACGAGTTCTCCGATAAATTTGCCATACCTAAGAAAAATGATTCAAAGAATAACTGGGTCATTTCTCTCTGGTGTGAAGGAAGATCTTTTGGAATTTCAACCATCAGATAACCACCTTCATCTTCGTTTAATTCTAGGATTGGTTCATAGCCTGCAAATTTCTCAATAGAATTGATAAAGTTAATGGCAAGCGTAGAAACCGATGCACACACGACATCTAAGCCGCATTCGCCACTCTCGGCGTGTCCAGTAATTTCCGCATTCCTCAGCTCGCCATCTTCGGCTCTCTCAAAGACTGCTTGTATCATGTGTTCTCCTTAAAATTAAGCGTTGATTGCGTTGATGACAACTTTAGTATATGGTTGACGGTGACCTTGTTTACGGTGGCTACCTTTTTTAGGTTTGTACTTGTAAGTAACCACTTTCTTTTGTTTTCCTTGTTTTTCAACAGTTCCAACCACAGTAGCTCCAGCAACAAGTGGAGTTCCGACAACAGTGTTTTCACCACCAACAAGAACAACTTCGTTAAAAGTAACTTCTTGACCAGCTTCAACGTTCAATTTTTCAACGTAAACTGCTTGACCAACTTCAACTTTAACTTGTTTTCCGCCAGTTTTGATAATTGCGTATGTGCTCATTATGCACCTCCTATGATTTTTATGGGTTTCCCCGAATTTTTTGTGAAGACTCGCCTAGCATCGTGGGACGAACCACTTAAACTTGAATAATCGAGCAACGATGTTCGTGCGGTTGCACAGGATTGTGCATAGTCAACTCTCTAAGTATAGCATATCTCCTATTTTCTTACAAGTAATAACACCTAAAATCAAGCTTTTTCTTTTACTTTTTTCCGCCACGAGGCAAAAAGCATGCTGATATAAAAAATGCTCATCATAATAGGAACACCAAGAATGGTCTTTTCATGATAGAAAATCGTCAAATAGGCTGAAAAGACAACGCCAAGGATAAAACTACTAAGCAGGCTAACAAATATGAACCCTTCACGCAAAAAAGGAGTGTGCTTAGTTCGGAAATAATTTCCAAAAGCTAGCATTGTTCGTTTGATATTCCCTGTCATAAAGGCATTATTATAAGCAATACCCGAAACCTCACCAAAGGCAGTTGTCACCAGTCCCATACAGAAGGCCAAGGGCGGCACTAGATAGATATTATCTACAGTTTGTGGCACAAAACCAATAATTATTGATAAGATTACCAAAGGAATCAGTGACAGAATTGGCTTTTTCACAATTCTCAATTTTTCCCTATAAATGGTTAGTAAAAAAACTCCCAGCATAAACGCTATTAAGGTTAAAAGCTTATCCCTAACATCCGAAACATTATTCTGTATTAGCTCTACCGAAAGAAAGACAACATTTCCAGTTTGTCCAGCTACAAGGGTATTCCCGCGAACAATAAAAGTGTAAGCATCCACATATCCAGCACAAAACGTCAAAAAAAGTGCTAACCTTTTAGACTGACGTGATATTTTTCTTATAGGTAATAACCTCATTTTCCCTCCCATTGTATTTTCTCTTAGAAATATTGTACCATTTTCTTTCTAAAAAATCGTAGGCTACCATTTAGATTTTACTATTAGCATAAAAATAATAATAGACAACTATTTATCCGAAAATAGATAGAGGTACCATGTTTGTAGACAAAGCATACAAACCTTTAGTAAAATCATTTCCATGAAACTAGAATAGAGCCCCTCTTAACAAAAATCATTATTTTAATTTATTTCTAATCACTCCTTGACATAAATAACTCTCACCAATAAAAGACTATGTCTTAAAAAAATGGTATAATAAAATCAAGACTTGGGCTTGATGGCTATGCTACTAATAACAATTAGGAGAGAAAATCAGGCACTTGTTAACAACAAGGATTATCCCCTTGAGATGAAAGGAACTTTAGAAATCTTATGATGAACATGCAAAACATGATGCGTCAAGCACAAAAACTTCAAAAACAAATGGAACAAAGCCAGGCCGAACTTGCTGCCATGCAATTTGTTGGCAAATCTGCTCAAGACCTTGTCCAAGCGACCTTAACTGGAGATAAGAAAGTTGTCAGCATTGATTTCAATCCAGCTATCGTTGACCCAGAGGACCTTGAAACTCTTTCTGATATGACCGTTCAAGCCATCAACTCTGCTCTTGAACAAATCGATGAAACTACCAAGAAAAAACTGGGTGCTTTCGCTGGGAAATTGCCATTCTAAAAACAAGGACCTAGAGCAATACTTGTCGATAACAAAAGCTAAGAAAGGTGCAAAAATTATAAAAAACGCATAATAGCAAATGCACTCAATATTATGCGTTTTCTCATGAAAAATTCTCTTTTCATACTCATTTAAAAGGAAATTTATCGTTTTACGGACATGTATATTACAGATTTCTATAGGTCGTATATAGACAGGATATCATCGCTTGGAAGTTGTCCTTTTTGACACCAATCAGTAATTTAGTTCTCAGGAGTTAATGGCAGTGCTTTTCGTACATAGTTTCATAACTACAGTATAGCATAGTATATCGCTTTATAGTTTTCACTATTGATGAACTGCTTGAGCTGCTGTGATAAGGGTTAACTTGTAAACATCATCTGCATTACATCCACGAGAAAGGTCGTTAACTGGCTTGTTCAAACCTTGCAAAACAGGACCTACTGCCGCAAAGCCACCAAGACGTTCAGCCATCTTGTATCCGATATTTCCTGCCTCGATACCTGGGAAGATGAAGACATTTGCTTGACCAGCTACCGTACTTCCAGGAGCTTTCAAAGCTGCAGTTTCAGGAACAAAGGCTGCATCAAATTGCAACTCACCATCGATTTCAAGGTCAGGGCGCAAGTCGTGAGCAATTTTAGTTGCTTCAACGACCTTATCAACGCTTTCACCAAAACCTGAACCTTTAGTAGAATAACTTAGCATAGCAATTTTAGGCTCGATTCCAAACATCTTAGCTGTGATTGCTGAGTTGATGGCAATTTCAGCCAAGGCTTCTGCATCAGGATTGATATTGATAGCACAGTCTCCAAATAGGTAACGTTCAGAGCCACGAACCATGAGGAAGGCACCTGAAGTACGAGTTACATTTGGACGAGTTTTGATGATTTGAAGGGCTGGACGAACTGTTGAAGCAGTTGAATGAATCGCACCTGACACCATTCCATCAACCAAGCCCAAGTAAACCAACATAACACCAAAGTAGTTTACATCTTCAACCAAAACCTTGCGTGCATCTTCTTCAGACATTTTGCCCTTGCGACGCTCCACTAGGGCAGCAACCATTTCTTCAAATTGAGGATAATGTTGAGGGTCAATGACTTCATAACCATCCATGATCCCTTCAATTTCAAGATAAATTTTAATTTTTTCAGGATTTCCAAGCAAAACAGGAATCACTTCTGTTTCTTTTACCAAGCGTTTAGTTGCTTGAAGAATACGAGGCTCTTCCCCTTCAGGGAGAACGATACGAGCATTTTTGCCAACTAGGTTGGCTTTGAGACTTTCAAAAACTTCCATGAGTTTTCTCCTTTAAAATAATAATTATACTCTGAATCAGTTTTTATAGAGTATTAGTTGATAACTGGGTAATAAGATTGCCAAAATCATCCGGCAAGGGACTTTCTAACTGCAAGTCTTGCTTTAAAAATGGATGATAAAAAGATAGGAAATGGCAATGCAGAGCCTGACGTTGAATGCCGTCATCCAAGCTACCACCGTACAAATCATCGCCCAACAAAGGAAAACCAATATGAGAAAAATGGACTCGGATTTGGTGGGTTCGTCCAGTATGCAGACGAATATCAACCAAGTGGATATTTCCATAAGAAGCGACAATCTTGTAAGAAGTATGGGCATACTTTCCACCTTTAGCCACCCGTCTGGTGATAATAGAGTCTTCGTCACGCGCAATCGGAGCAATAATTTCCCCCTCTGACTCCAAGTGACCATCACCTTTAACCAAAGCAAAGTAGCGTTTTTCAATGGACTTCTTCTGCAACTGCTTGTCTAATCGTGCATGGGCATAGCCGTGCTTGGCAAAGAGCATCAAGCCAGAAGTATCTCTATCAAGCCTGGTTACAATATGAACCTGCTGATTTTCGTAATTTTGCTTGACGTAGTAACCCTTGATAAAATTGGCAATGGTATTAGAGTGATTGACACTAGGAATAGAAGCCACTCCATAGGGTTTGTTTAAAACTAGAAAATGATCATCCTCATAGAGAATGTCTAATGGTCTCTCGATAGCTTCTAGAGTTTCAAAGCCTTCCTCAGCGGGAATATCAATGGTAACACGGTCCCCAATATCCAATAGATAGGTTGCATTTTGCGGTTGATCATTGACCAGAATTGCACCACCTCGAAACTTAATCTTGGCCAAAAGTCCCTTAGAAACCTCGTGCTTTTTTAAGAAGGTCTTAACCTTGACATGTTCATCTGCGATAAATTCAAACCTCATTCATCCACCTCGCCGATAAAGGCATCCTTAACGCGGTTCCAGAAACTGGTATGGCTAGGAGTCGCGACAAAGTGAATCTTATGATGATCGATTTGATACTCAATACGCTCGATACTACGGAAAGAATAAACGCTATTGTCAACCGAAATAGTATGGTAATCGTTTCTTGTTGGAATGAGTTCAATCTTATCCTTCTTAGGCACAATAATGGACGAACCCAGCGTTCGATAGACACGATTATTAAGGCTGGCAATTTCCGTTAATTGCAAAGCTTCAATGGTGGGGTGTAAAACAGCACCGCCAAGAGACTTGTTATAGGCAGTACTACCAGTCGGTGTCGAAACTGTTAGCCCGTCTCCACGAAAACGTTCAAAGGGAACACCATTGATGACAATATCCGCCACCATGGTTCGATCAGACCTGCGGATGCTGGCTTCATTGAGGGCACGAAAAATCTTGACCTCTCCATTTCCAAGAAAAACCTTCACATTTAGAACAGGGTAAGAAACCCTTGCTCCGGTATCCAGCTGCAAATTGGTCATTAACTTATCCAACTCAAAATCACGATAATCGGTATAAAAGCCCAGATGTCCTGTATGAAGACCGATAAAGCGTACCTTATCAAGTTGGTCTTCGTACTTATGAAAGGCCGACAAGAGCATGCCATCTCCACCAATGGAAATGACAATGTCCGGACTGCTATCATTGAGTATAAACTGATTTCTCTTTAAACGATCTCGCAATTCATACAAAACCCTTTGACTCTGCGGTTTTCTATTGGCTATCAGATCAATTCGTTTACCTGTATTCTTCATCTGTATCGTCACTGTTTCCTACACCGTCATTTAATTTTCTACTCAAGGGATCAAAAAGAGCCTGGGCTTCCTGGATATCATCACGAATTTCACCCATTTCTTCATCCAACTGATGGGCGATTCTAGCTGTAATTTCCAGTCGCTTCTTAATCTCATCTGGGAAATCCCCTTGGTACTTGTAGTTGAGAGAATGTTCTATCGTTGCCCAGAAATTCATGGCCAAGGTACGAATTTGAATTTCTGCCAAAATGGTCTTGGCTCCATTGATGGTATCAACCGTATATTCTACTACCACATGATAGGAACGGTAGCCTGAAGCCTTTCGATGAGTAATGTAATCTCGCTCCTGTATGATTCGCATATCCTGACGCTTATGCAAAATCTCCACTACTTCCTTGACGTCATCTACAAACTGAACCATCACACGTAAGCCAGCAATATCCTGCAAATCGTGTTCCAAGGTTGCATAAGTAATGCCACGACGAGCCATTTTTTCTTTGATGCTCTCAATTGGCTTGACTCGACCGGTCACAAACTCAATCGGAGAATGCTTATTTTGCTTACGATATTGCTTACGAATACCACGAAGTTTAATCTTTAACTCACCAACAGCTTGAATGTAAGGATCTAGAAATTCTTCCCATTCTAAGGTCATATATTCTCCCTTGTTCTCATATTATCCTTCAAAAATATCTTTGATTTTTTCTCCAGATTCATATACAATAAATACAATGCTTATTATACCATAAGTGAAAAACGTTTACAAATAGTTATCATCACTTGTAAATAGTTGAGTTTTTACTTATTTTTCGTTAAAATCATTTACACTAATTTCCATCGTTTTTTTAAATCGTATTCATCTTCGTATTCATTTTTACAATCATCTTTGCCCGTATAGTTGAGAAGGTTGCAATTTAATTCTAATAGTTTATAAATAGAAAACCGTGATTACTCACAGTCTTTTAAAAATAAAATAAAAAAACTCCATCAAAACTATTGACATTATGCAACCAAAGTTGTATAATGGATACATAAGGTTAAGGAGGAAACCTTAGACAAGGAAACTAGTAGAAAGGAACATGAAATGTTTAAGTTCAAAAAGAAACCACTCAAAGCAAAAACAAATAAGCTAGTAGTCAAAATAAACTTATTTATAATCAGCTTTGAATGGCACATCGAATTTGGATAGTGAAAAATCACTATCCACCCCTTCGGGGGTGTACTTAAATTATAACAGGAAAAACAATGAAAGTAAATCTTAAAGTTAGAAAAACCACCAAGCGTGAAAAAGTTGAATTTATTATTGGACTTCTTCTACTCCTATTTGCAGTTTGGTATTTTACGAGGTAATATATGTCAGTAGATATTGAAGCTATCCGCTGGCTTTTAGACAACGCCACAGCCTATGCTATTAGCAAAAACTGTGGCATGTCTATTCAGGCCGTGGACAAGTATAAAAATGGTGTATCGGATATTATGAATATGCGTCTAAAACACGCTATCAGCATGATAACATACGCCCAGGAACTTAAAAAGCAGTGATTTCGGTCACTGTTTTTTATTTTTAACAAAACACCGTTTTTGACAATAATACACCACGATTTCCTCTCCATATTCTTCATGTAAACGCTTTTTTGAACAATAGGATTGTGATTTTGCTTTCTAATCGTTCAAAATGTGTGTTTTTGAAAAATAAAAAAACCGCAAGCCTGAGCCTGCGGTGAAAAATTATTCTTTGTCTTTGTTTTTATTTTGATTATTCCCTGTAAACAAACCAATTAGCCCTAATGCAGTAGTTCCAGTTAAGACACTACCTGCAATTTGTTTATCTGTTGCTATTAAGTAAATTCCACCAATAATAACAACGAGGGCGATTAAAAAGCCAAATAACTGTCCCAATTTATGAGAAGCAATATTCCCTGATAAGTATTTATCTTCCATCTCTCTACGATGTTGGCTTTCTGCAATACCATTATCAATAATCTTTTGAGCAGCATCCGGATATAGCTCTTTATATCCTTTGAGAATATCTGGATGAGGTAGGTCACCTTGATAGATTTCCAACTTCTGTAAAACTACTTGACGCTGTTCATGTGGTAAGCGCTCGACTTCATCAACAATATTATTGACTTCAATCAAATCTTTATTCTCGGTATCCAAATTTCATTACCTCTTTCTGAATGCCCATCGTTGATTTCTTGTAATCACTTTTGACTTTCTTCCAGTCTGGGACTGTATCAGCTTTTACTTTCGAAATGTTCTGGTTAAAGCTAAAAACAGGCAATACAATTGCTGTCATACCAAGTAAAAAAGACTTAAAGTATTGAGGTTGTTTTGTATTTTTTAACATCCCAAATTCCTCCTACTCGCTCCATAATATTTTTTGAATTAACTTGATTATGACATCTTTCTTTAAAAAAGTCAATGTTTCTTACTCTTTTTAACAAAAAAATCCCCACAAGGACGAGTCCTGTGGGGTAGATAAACATTTTAGAAAAGTTTTCCTTTCCTTTTATTTTTTAAAATTATTTAGTCGTAATCAAGCCGTCTGGCTCCACTGCGAACTCTGGCTTATCTGCCATTGTTCCGTCTGGTTTGAGGTAGTACCAGCCTGTTCCGTCCGCTGACTGGATAAAGGCATTTGATACCATGGCACCTTCTTTACCGTCTAAGTAGTACCAAGTCTCCTTGTACTTGACCCATCCTGTCTTCATAGCGCCCTCTACGTCGAAATAATACCACTTCTCAGCGATTTTCTTCCAGCCTGTCGCCATTTCGCCTGAGTTATCAAACCAGTACCAGTTGCCGTCTGTGTGCTGCTTCCAGCGGTCTGCAAGCATGTAGCCTGAGCCGTCGAAGTAATACCAAGTGTCGTTGATTTTCTCAAACTTGTCTTTTGGATAAGAGCCGTCTGAGTGTACATACCAATAGCCTGTATCGTTCTTCTGCCATCCTGTTTCAATTGTCAAGCCACTTTCAATATCCTGCTTGAACTGTTCACGGCTAATGCCCCATTTGGCTAGATATGGATACGGGTCAACGTGGTCTGAATGATTGTCTGGTTGGTTATTGGTACAGTATTCATGTGTTTTGATACCTTCCAAACTGCTTGTATCAAGCGTTTTCGGCAAACCTGCTTCATCTGCTAGATTGCGTAAGAGTTCGATATAGAGACGGTAGTCTGTCATGAACTCTTCTTTAGTTGAATGGCTTTCAATCAATTCAACTGCCGCATAGCTTTCCGCATTCCAACCACCACCAACGTCCCAGGCACCATTATTTACAGGACCGACCTGCATGACACGGCCGTTACCAACGACATGAGAGAAGAAACCAAGCTCAGGGTTCTTTCTGTAGTGGTAGTCTGCCTCATTTTGAGCGGTTGAGTTGCGGTTCCCCGTAGAGTGAGCGTGTACTTGTCGGTAAGGCTGTACCCCAACCTGGGGCAAGCCTGTACGTAGTCTGCTTGTATCGATATCCATACCTATTCCCTCCAAGCATCGTTCATCTGCTTCACTGCGGACTCCACAAAGGTATCCAAGTCCTTATCGGTCATGCTGATGTTGTATTTGGTTAGCTCTGCACGAATTTTAGCACGAGCCTGTGCCAGTTTTTCATCGCCCTTGTAGCCAGTTTCAGCAGCCACCTGCTCCACGGCATGAACTGCGTTCTTGGCTAGGATTTCAGCGATGATTACCGCTTTCTCTCCACCTTTTCGCAAAAGATAATCTTTTACTGTTTTTACCATGCTGCCTGCGACTACCGCTAAAAAGCCTGTCGCAAAGGCAATGATGAGTTCGTTAAATTGTGTCATGTGTTGTTCCCTTTCTATTCTCTATAAAACTTAACATTAACGCTACCTATATACTCCCTTAAGTTTGTACCAGTTAGATATATGACTCCTCGGTTATACATATCAGCCTGAATTCTTATTAATTTGCTATTATTGAGTTGTAC
>NZ_VMLM01000055.1:0-28077 GCF_013276695.1 Streptococcus sp. 4155 | reverse complement strand
TTACGAATGAATTTGATTGCTGGTATTATCAATCATGAACTAGGATTCTAGTTTTGCAGGAAGTCTAATAATGAAAATAAAGGACTAAAGTAATAACTCTAAATATATCTGATTTTTATAGGACATTTCATAAAAAAATCTACATACCTAGAGTCCTATTTAGTTATGTATCTTACATAAAGAGAAAGGAATTAATTATCATGAAATTATCTTTGTATAGTGAAGTTGACCATTACCATTCTTTAAGTTCTTATTCTTTAAATGATATTACACATACTGATACCCCAAAAAATATTATTGAAAAGTCTAAAAAAGATAAGTATAGATACCCAATAGTAATACTTAATAAAGAACATAAAGTAATTGGATTTTTTTGCCTACACCTAAACACTGGTCCTAAAAAGTATGGCTATTATCAAAAAGATTATGCGCTTATTAGAGGATTTTCTATTGATGATAATTTCAGAAATCAAGGATATGGTTCTAATGCTCTGAATAAAATATTTGAATTCATGGACTCAACTTTAAAATTAGAAATTAACCATATTGTATTGGCTGTAAATGAAAAAAATATATTGGCTCAAAAAGCATATAGAAATTCAGGTTTTTTTGTTGTGAAGAAAGATTTAGAAGGAAAAAAGGGGAAATTAATTATTATGGAGAAAAGCAGAAACTAGTATCATTTCTAGTTTCTGCTTTTCACTAAGTCTGCTATAAATTTAGTATCCTAACTTATTTGCATATTTTGAGAGGAATAATCTATATACTAAACTTTTATGTTTATAATTCATTCCTTTCGTTTCACTCAAGGCACAAGACAGAATGAAAAAGTGGTGTGCTCTTTATTTTGTTTTATAATAATAGTGAGAAAGTCTATCACTACTACAAATCACGTGGAGGTGAATAAGTGAGTGATACAGCCACTACCTCGCATATTTATAGGTGTCATTCTTTCCATCAAGCACAAGAACTGTGACTAGGAGAACGTAAACTTATAATTGAATAAGCGAATCGTTTGTGAAAAGGAAAGAATAGTCAAGGGATAGGCAGACTCAAATTTGGTGAAGGGAGACTCCTCATGTTAAAAACCAAATTTCAATTTAAAAAATTTTAAAATTTGTTTCGCATTTACTACTCCTTGCATTTATATTGGATTGATTAACAGAACCTTTCGCGATGTTCCTTAGCAACTTCTTTGTACTAGGAAAATTTAAAAATTCGGATAGGTAGCTACCCCGATTATTCATACAAAAAGCATCCGAAATTTCTTTGTCTGATAGAAGATCAATCTGTTTCTCGACTGCTTGACAAACCAAGTTTGCAAGAAAGATATTTTTAGGTGAATCAAAAGTTTCTGCTTTGTGGTTAAAATCATGTTTCATATTTTTAGTTTGGCACAAAGTAGCTTGATTGGCTAGGAGTTCTCTTTCTTTTCCGATTTTTTCTTCTCCGCTTTTTCGCTTGAATCGGTCGCTACCTCTTCCTTTTTCTCTCTTTTCTCTTCTTTGATTTTGACGGAAGGAAAGATGAACTCATATTGACTCTTATCCGTACGAACCCTTATCACCAAGCTTGCTTTCTTGTTTTGATAACTCACCTGACCCAGATTAAAAACCTGTTCCCCACTTTCTTGCTCGGCTTTATCCTTGGCTCGTTTGGCCATGGCAAAAGCAAGCAATTTTTCTTTATTCAAAGCATAGTCTTGATAGTGGGCGACTTGTCGGTTCAAGTAAAATTGTAATAAAAGACTAAAGATAGCTGCCATGCTGACTGCATAAAGGAGAACACCTGCCTTAACTTTTTTCTTTTTCCACACGATAGATAAACTCTCTCTCTAATCCTTTTTGAAATTGGAAACGAAAGTGTACCAGTTGGCCCTCCTCTGTAATCTGCGCAGACTTAAGCCCATAGACCATAGGTTGATAACCTCGACCACGAGCATTCGTTTTACGGAAATCATCTGCCCTAGACTTACCCATAGCGATCTCCTTGCCATCCTGCTTCATATAGATACGATTGCCTTCCACCTTTTCAAACTGAGAACGCTCTAACTCTGCCTCCAGCTGATCCACAAACAAGAGCCACTCTTTTTGCTCGCTTTGTTGCTGGTAGCGAACTTCTGAAATGAGGAGCTGACTCATAGCTTGAAAAAGGAGTAATCCTCCACTGATGACAATCAGGGCAATCAGGGATTCTAACAAGGTAAAAGCCTTGACCTTATGGCTCTTTGATTGCCAACAACTGTTCTGAACCATGGTAGACCTCCAATCCTTTTTCACTAGAAAATACCTGAATCTCAACTCCGTTGATGCTTACCTGATTTTGCCCCGTCTGCAGGGCCATCTTAGCTACCCTCAAGACTTCTTCCTTTTGCAAGATTTTTGCTTCCTCTTGCCTATTTTTTTGAATTTGTCCCAAAAGGAGGGTCGCAATGCTGGCAAAGATAGCTAGAGCGACTACTGCTTCCAGTAAAATCACTGCCCTAATTTTTTGTTTCCTTAATGCGTTTAATTTTTCCATTTCCTAGATATAATTGATAGCGAATCGCTCCTTTACTGGTCTGAAATTCAACCTTAGCCAGGGACGAATTGCCCCCAGCTCGGTCAAATGTAATACTTTGGCCTGATGGGGCCTGAATTCCTTTAGGGACTGGCAACTTTTGACTGCCATTGCTAAGCGTCTGCCCATCTAAGTTCAGACTAGTCTTTTGCTGACTGGCTACACTGCGTTTTTGGGTTTCCCGATAGAGTTCTTCAAACTCCATAAAGAAAATCTGTTCCTCTACCGCTGAAAAAGTGGACTGGACAGAGCCGGACAAGCCCAAGGCAAGGATACTCACAAGTCCCAAAACCAAGAGACTTTCCAGCATGGTAAAGGCCTTAATCATTGACTTTACGATTTGCTCCTCCATTTTTATCATTGTATTCTTTATAAGCTTTAGCCTGTTCTTCCGTGATGCGTCCATCTGCTTGTAACTTTCTTAGGCTAGCATCTTCATTCTTTTCTAAGCTATAAAGTTCTGCCTGGCTTTCCACCACCTTAACAACAGCTGCTTTTCCTTTGTCATTGACTGCTTCTTTTTGCTTGGTCAGATTAGGTACAAAGAGCAAGAAAAGCACGCTGATAATCAGCAAGACCACCAACATCTCCACCAATGTAAAAGCTTTAACCTTAGCTTTTTTCAAGAATGTCATCATTTTTTTCATTTTAAAAATTTACCTCCATATTTTGATACATGGGCATGAGCATTGCCGCATAAAGTAAAACGATAATCAGTGCCACAAAGATAAAAACCAGTGGCTGCACCAAATTCATGGTGCGGTTGACTCGGGTAAAAAAGGCTTCCCAAGTTTTTTCAGCATAGATTTCCAACTCACTACCCAGCTTGGACTTAACTTCCCCATACTCTATGATGAGACTCAATTCCTTCCTAAAGAAAGGATAGGTTCCTATCGTCTGAGAAAATTCACGGCCATTTTTCAGGGTTTGAGCCAGATCTTGACCGACTTCTTTAAAGAGCTGGGAACCTTGTTCCTGCATCATTTGAAAAATCTGCGTCAACTCCATTCCCTGTGAAATCATATTCCCCCATTCACGTGCATAATAGGCTGTCAAGTAGGTCTGCACAAAGATTCCAATAAAGGGAAGGCGTGCTAAGATAGAAAAGACACTCATCTTAGAACTTCTTTTATAAAAAGTGAGTGCTAAAAGGGCAAGCACGGAAACAAGCCCTACCATGCCTAGAAAAATTTGGGGCAGATTACCGATAATTTGGGTGGCAATATTGCTACTATCCAGTTGTGGGAGCAGGTAATTCCGTAGCCCCAGCATAATTAAGAGAAGAAAACCCAGCAAAATCAAGGGATAGGTCGCTACTTCAATCAATTTTTTCTTGACCTTAGCCAGATTGTCCAGATATTCTTCTATCTTTCCCAAACTCAGGTGGAGATTGCCATGAACTTCAGCTAGGGATAACTGAGTGACAATAGCACTTGAACATCCCAAACTTTCCATCATTTCTGAGAATGATTTCCCCTGAGACAAGCCCACACGCATCTGGGTCACACACTGCTTGTCCAACAAAGCACTCCTATCTAAAAAGGAGATAGTCTCCACCAGATGAAAACCGCTAGAAAAGAGATTGTTAAATAGGGTGATGATATTTTTTTGCTTAGCTGTAGCTAATTTTTTCCGTCTCAGCCTGAAGACTTGTGATATGTCCATCTTTAAGAAGCTGGTCAATTTGCTCATTCCACTTGGCTGCTTGGTGTTCTTGATAATCTCTGCTTGCAAAGTCAACGATTCCTCCTCCCCCGATTAATCTCTGGTAGCAGACTCCTTGCAGAACAACTGCCAATTCTTCTTCACTCACACCCAACTCCAGCAGACGCTCATAAACACCTCGGATACTCTTGGCGTGAATGGTTGAAAAGACTGTCGCACCTGTCAAACTAGCTCTGACCACTGCACGCGCCGTCTCGCTGTCACGAATTTCTCCGATAATCAAGAGATCTGGTCGATGACGCAAGGAAAGTTTGATTAGATTTTCATAGGTTAGGCCGATTGCTTCGTTCAACTGCAACTGAAGCATGTCGTCCTGCTTGATTTCGACAGGATCTTCGATGGACATAACTTGCTGTCCTTTAAAGAGTGACTTGGACAATTCATGCATCAGGGTCGTCTTACCACTCCCAACCGGGCCAGCAAAAAGATAGAGTCCCCGTTGCCTGTACTGCTTGCCTAATTCTTCAATATCCTGAAACCAAAAATGCAAGTCCTGCTCTTCATCGTGCAACAAGCGAATGACTAAACTCTCATGCCCTCGATAATCGCCTACGGTAGATAAACGTAGGGACGCCATCTTCTGGTCATATTCATAGTCACAGGAACCGAGTTGACTACGTCGCTTTTCTCCCACATTCATACCCGCCACAAACTTAAAGTGACTGATGACGGCCGCAAATTTTTCGAAGTTATAACAGCCAATTTTACAGCGCTCGTCTCCTACCCTCATATGAAGCTCATAGGCATCTAACTTAGGGACAAAATAAATATCTTGCGCTCCTTTTTTCCGGGCCGAACGAATGATTTCTTGTGCAATTTCTTGAACCATACCTACCTCCTCACCTATACTATTCGCAAAGATTTGGAAAAATAAAAAAAGCAACTCCAAAAAGTTACTTTTTCTCTATTTTAATTTCATACGGCAAGAACGATGCCTTTCCTTACCTGTTTGTTTTTCATAGCCTGGGCGTAATTTTTCATCTGGAATAACCTGCTCATCCTGCAAAAGAGCCAAAGAATGATATTGTTGTAAATACTCATCACATTCATCACACCAACGTTGGTCTTCTGGATCCCAAAAAATAGTCATCAAGTCACTTCTACTTTTATAAAGAGGGGATTCTTGTTCCAATCTAAACCAGCAAGTTTTATAGTATTTGAGAGCATCATAATACTGGTCAAATTTCTTACTAGCTACAATATCTTCTTCCCAACCTTCTAAGAACCACCACGGTTCAAAATCTCCGTACATTTCTATAACACGATACATATTCATTCATTCCTTTGTACCGTATATTATAACCAATTCCGCTAAACAAGGAAAGAAATATGCTCATTTCTTAATTTCTTGATAAAAAATCCAGCCATCTGATGGATGACTGAATTTCTATTTAAGCTTCTGAAATATCGTTTTCGATAATAACCTTAATGGCATGGTGGTCTGCTGCCTTACTGAAAACTTCATAGGCTTTTTCAATTTCACTGAGTTTGAAATAGTGAGTTACCAATTTTTCTGGTTCAATCTTATGACTTTCAAGTGCTTTCAACAATTGTGGAGTTGTATTTGTAGATACCAAACCAGTTGTTACATTGATGTTGCGAATCCAAAGTTTGTCCAAATCGAATTCAACTGGTTGACCATGTACACCACAGTTGGCAACTGTTCCGTCTACACCGATAATCTTTTGACAGAAATCAAATGTTACAGGAATACCAACAGCTTCGATAGCGACATCCACACCACGACCATCTGTCAAATCATAAATTTCTTTAATGGCTTTTTCAGGATCTGAAGAATTAACCTTATGAGTCGCACCGAATGATAGGGCAGTTTCCAAGCGGTTATCATCTAGGTCTACCATAATCAATTGAGCTGTCAAAAGTGCAGCCAATCCAACTGGTCCTGAACCAATAATAGCTACGCTACAACCAGGTTCCACTTCCCCTTTTAAGACACCAATTTCATATCCAGTAGGCAGAATGTCTGATAGCATAACCAAGGATTCATCTGACAAGTCTTCTGGAGTATGGTAAAGAGTGTTATCTGCATGAGGGACACGTAGATATTCAGCCTGCATACCATCAATCAAGTGACCGAAAATCCAGCCCCTTCGTCTTCACAGTGGGCATAAATTCCTTTTTTACAGTAGTAGCATTTACCACAGGCGCAGACACAAGAAATCAAGTCCTTGTCGCCTTTTTTGAAGTTAGAAACTCCTTCCCCAACTTCTTCAACAATCCCAATCCCTTCGTGGCCAAGAATGGTACCACTTTGACAAGCAGGAACATCCCCTTTGATAATATGGAGGTCTGTTCCACAAATAGTATTTTACGATACGCACAATAGCGTCTGTTGGCTTGCGAATAACTGGTTTATCTACATCAACAAAAGAAGCAAGTCCTGGTTTAACATAAGTATAGGTTTTCATAAAGCACTCCTCCGTTTTTTAAATGTACTATTTATAATATAATTGCAAACCTTTTCAATTGGCTCTTTAGGTATTTTTGTGATATTTTTAACTTTTTTATTTACCGGTAAAGCAATGTAGATAAAAAAGCAGAAGCTAGCCTCTAACTTCTGCCTTCTCTCTTATGACTCATCTCCAATTTTTCTGATACCTGCAACAAAAATCGAAGATAATAATAATTGGGTAACACTCAACTGATCAAATCCAAAAATGTAATGTGCTAGCAAATGAAATAAGAAAACAAACAAAAACAAAGATAATAAAATCTTACACATAGATTTAAGCCCAGAAATTAATCCGTCCATTATTTGGATATACATCCCTAGCATCAACCCATTGAGCTACCGCATAACCTACATTGTAGAAAATGTTAATATAATCAAATATACGTTCAAGAAGTTCAGATAACCGATTGCTATAAATGCCTAAACGAATAGCAGCTTTTTTAGCTACCCTACTTAAAGTAGCTTTAGCAACTGCCAATCCTTTTTTCTTTACCAAATTACCAATGCCTGCCACACCACCGGAAATAGCAGTAGCAATTAGATTTTCTACTTTTTTAAACTTTTTTCATTTTTTCAAGTACAGTTTTTCAAATTATAGTAAAAAGAGCCAGAATTGTACTGACTCTTCTATTGCTCATTAAACTTAGAAGCACGTTCTTCTCCCCACCAATAGGGCATTAGTTCTGCGACTTTCACTGTTTTTCTTGTATCATAGTCCATCATGACTTCTGCATCTTTATTTTCAGCATTAAGCTCTAAAAGGAATTCTCTACAAGCACCGCAAGGTATAGCTGAACTTCCACCATAAGGTGGTTTATCTCGAAAGGCTAATACTTTTTTAACCTTAGTTTGTCCTGAAAATTGGTACATATTGAAGAGAGCCGCCCGCTCTGCACAGAGATGGAAAACACCACAGGTTCCCTCCATACAGAATCCTGTAAATATTTGTCCATCTTCTGCTTCTACTGCAGCTACAACATGATTGGCATAAACAAAGTCTGATACTTCATGTGGATTGTATAGTTTCTGTGCTTCTTCGTACATCTTTTCCCAGATGTCCATTATTACATCCTTCTTATTTAGAGATTTCTTTTAACATATTTTCGATATGCTGGATTGATTTTTCACGACCTAACAAGAAGATAGTATCTGGCAATTCTGGTCCATGCATTTCACCTGAAACAGCGATACGAATAGGCATGAAAAGATTTTTCCCTTTAATACCTGTTTCTTTTTGGACTGCTTTAATTTGTGGGAAGATATTCTCTGTTACAAATTCATCATCTGTCATCGCTTCAAGTTTTGCTTTGAAGGCTTCAAGAACTGTTGGGACTGTTTCACCCGCCATGACTTCGCGCTCTGCTTCTGTCAATTCTGGGAAATCTGAGAAGAAGAGATCTGTCAATGGGATAATCTCATCTACTGATTTCATTTGTGGTTTATAGAGCTCAACTAATTTTTCAGCTTTGTCAGTCAATCGACCTGCTTCCTCTAAGAATGGTTTTGCCATTTCAAAGATAGTTTCTAGGTCTGCATTCTTGATATAATCATTGCTCATCCAGTCGAGTTTCTTCTGATCAAAGGCTGCTGGAGACTTGCTCAGGCGGTTTTCATCGAAAAGTTTAATCAATTCTTCACGAGAGAAAATCTCATCTTCGCCACCTGGGTTCCAACCAAGAAGGGCGATAAAGTTAAAGACTGCTTCTGGAAGGTAACCTTTCTTTCGATAATCTTCGATAAATTGAAGTGTATTAGTATCACGTTTAGATAACTTCTTACCAGTCTCAGAGTTGATAATCAAGGTCATGTGACCGAACTCTGGAGCTTCCCAACCAAGTGCTTCATAAACCATGAGCTGTTTTGGTGTATTAGCAATATGATCATCTCCACGGATAACGTGAGAGATTTGCATATCGTGGTCATCGATAACAACAGCAAAGTTGTAAGTTGGGTAACCGTCTTTCTTTTGGATAACCCAGTCACCACCGATATTGCCACCTTCAAATTCGATATCACCTTTGACCATATCATGCCACTTGTAGATACCTGACTCATTGACAGCCAAACGAACAGTTGGGATGATCCCTGCTGCTTCACGTTCTGCGATGTAAGCTGCTTTTTCTTCTTCACTCATACCAAGGTATTCATTGATGTAGCGTGGTGTTTCGCCAGCTGCTTCTTGGCGTTCGCGTTCAGCTGCCAACTCTTCTTCTGTAACATAAGATTTGTAGGCTTTTCCTTCAGCTAGCAATTGGTCGATGTATTTTTGATACAAGTCCAAACGTTCAGACTGGCGGTAATTTTCATGTGTTTCTGGGCTTTCATCCCAATCCATGCCTAACCAACGAAGGTTTTCAAGCTGTGAACGTTCTCCATCCTCGACATGACGTTTACGGTCAGTATCTTCGATACGAATGATAAAAGTTCCACCATGATGACGTGCGTAAAGGTAGTTGAACAATGCTGTACGGGCATTCCCGATGTGTAGTAGTCCTGTTGGACTTGGTGCGTAACGTACGCGGATATCTTTTGACATAGTTTCTCCTATAAAGTCTCTAGGCGTCTGCCTTTTTGCTCTCTATATTATATCACAAGTCTTGGCTGAGTCCAATTTCTATGGATAAAGAGAGTAAAAAGAGTGGACAAACCACTCTTTTCTTCTATTATAGACGTGCGTTAAGTTCTTTGCTCAATTCTTCAAATCCTGGTTTTCCAAGAAGGGCAAACATGTTACGTTTGTAAGCTTCAACACCTGGTTGGTCAAATGGGTTGATAGCATTCAAGTAACCTGAAAGGGCGATAGCCAATTCGAAGAAGTAGATTGTGTAACCAAGAGTGAAAGCGTCTTGCTCTGGAAGAGTCACATACATGTTTGGTACATCACCATCTGTGTGGGCAAGAAGAACACCATCAGTCGCTTTTTTGTTTACAAAGTCAACGTCTTTTCCTTGAAGGTAACCAAGTCCATCAAGGTCTTCTTCCAAGCTAGGAATAATCACGTTTTTACGAGGTTTGTCAACACGAACAACTGTTTCAAACATGATACGAGTTCCTTCTTGGATGAATTGACCAAGTGAGTGCAAGTCAGTTGAGAAGTTGGCTGAAGTTGGGTAGATACCTTTTTGGTCTTTTCCTTCTGATTCACCAGCCAATTGTTTCCACCATTCTGAGAAGTATTGAAGTGATGGCTCATAGTTTACCAAGATTTCAGTTGCATAGCCTTTACGGTAAAGGATGTTACGAACTGCTGCGTATTGGTAAGCTTCGTTTTCAGAGATTTTATCTGAAGTGTAGTCTTTGCGAGCTGCGTTAGCACCTTCCATAAGGGCTTTGATGTCAGCTCCTGATGCAGCGATTGGAAGCAAACCAACGGCTGTCAATACTGAGAAGCGTCCACCGATGTCATCTGGAACAACAAATGTTTCCCAGCCGTTAGCATCTGCTTCAACCTTAACAGCACCTTTTTGGCGGTCAGTTGTTGCATAGATACGTTTGTTGGCTTCTTCTTGACCGTATTTCTTAACCAAGAGTTCTTTGAAAACACGGAAAGCGATAGCTGGTTCAGTTGTTGTACCTGATTTAGAAATCACGTTTACTGAGAAGTCTTTGTCTGCAACATACTCTACCAAGTCAGCAAGGTAAGTAGATGAGATTGAGTTTCCTGCGTAAAGGATTTGTGGAGCCTTGCGCTCTTCTTTTGTTTGCAAGTTTGCAAAGTGGTGGTTCAAGAAGTCGATTGCTGCTTTGGCACCAAGGTAAGATCCACCGATACCGATCACAACCAAAACATCGCTGTCTGATTTGATTTGCTCAGCAGCTTTCAAGATACGGTCAAATTCTTCACGGTCGTAGTTCTCAGGAAGGTCCAACCATCCCAAGAAGTCGCTACCAGCACCAGTTCCTTTACGGATCAATTCATCTGCTGCTGTTACTTGTGATTGCATGTATTCCACTTCATGTGGTGCAACAAATTTGTCTAAGACTTTTGAATAATCAAATTTAATATGTGACATGTTATTCCTCCAATATTTCTTCTTTTCTATCATAACGCTTACCTTCGTTTTTTTCAAGTTTTTTTGTCAAATTTCTCCAATTTTTATCAGAATTCAAACGTTTGCGTAAAAATGTCATATTCCAAAAATTTTGAAAAAAAAGAAAGAACGACTAGATGTTCCAGTCGTTACAGTTCATTCAATAAATACTCAAATAATTCTAAATTGCCATCTTCTTCATTAACCAGAAACTCTGGATGCCACTGTAAACCGATAATACGGTGTTCGTCGATAGACTCAATCGCTTCAATGGTCTGGTCTCTTGGATCAATAGCAGTTACACGGAAATTAGGTGCCAATTCTTTGATACTCTGACGATGGACGGAGTTGACCTGACTTTCTTTTCCGAATAGCTTGGCAACCACGCTTCCTTCTACTGTCTCAATAGAGTGAGATGTTCCGAAAGGTAGTCCTTGCCAGTGACCTTCGATTTCTTGATTGAGGGTTCCACCAAAGGCAACATTAACAAGTTGGACACCGCGACAGATTGCCATAATTGGTTTATTCTGACGGAGCGCTTCCTTCAAGAGTGCCAATTCAAATTCGTCACGGATCAGATTATAATCATCGCTCTCAATAGTCTTTTTCTCTCCATAAAACTGAGGATGGACATTTTGCCCACCTGTCAAGATGAGCTTGTCAATCATTTCTACATAATCGCGTACAACTGACTCATCACCAACAGGAATGACTAAAGGGAGACCACCGACTTGACGAATGCTCTCTGCGAATCTACAAGATACAGATGAATGAATGTTTTTTCCTTCTGCGTCTACGGGACATAGATTTGCAGCAACTCCTACAACCGTTCTAGTCATGATGTCTCTCCTTTCGAATGTTAATACTCTTCGAAAATCTCTTCAAACCACGTCAGCGTCGCCTTACCGTATATATGTTACTGACNNCAAAGCAGTGCTTTGAGCAACCTACGGCTAGCTTCCTAGTTTGCTCTTTGATTTTCATTGAGTATAACGATAGTCCTATCATATCACTCAAAACGTCTTTCGTCTAATATGTTTTTTTTAAGGCTGTGATAAATATTTTTTATGGACAAGAAAAAGCTGCCCGAATAGGACAACTTTTTTCTTATTCAAAGACAAATTGATTGTGATAGAGTTCTGAGTAGAATCCACCTAGTTTCAGAAGTTCATGGTGGTTACCGCGTTCAATGACTTCTCCATCTTTGAGAACAATAATCTGGTCTGCATTGAGGATGGTCTTCAAACGGTGGGCAATGACAAAACTAGTTCTGCCTGCCACAACCGCCTCCATGGCATGCTGAATCTTACTTTCAGTCACCGTATCTACGTTTGAAGTGGCTTCATCGAGAATGAGGACTTCTGGATCTGTCATCAGGGTTCGAGCGATAGAAATCAATTGTTTCTGTCCAGTCGAAAAGATGCTCTGCTCATCATCTATAAGAGTATCGTATTTGTCAGGTAAACTTTCGATATAGTCGTGAATATGGGTTGCTTTGGCTGCTGACTCAACCATTTCCTGACTAGCATCTGGCACACCAAAACGGATATTGTCTCGAATGGTTCCACTAAATAAGACTGAATCTTGCAAGACAATTCCCACCTTGCTTCTGAGACTATCTAAATCATAGTCACGGATGTCTTTGCCGTCAAAATAAATCCCACCAGCATCAACATCATAAAAGCGATTGATGAGGTTCATAATAGTCGTTTTCCCTGAACCTGTTGGACCAACAACCGCCGTCATCTGTCCTTTCGGAGCGGAAATGCTGACATCTTTCAAAATAGGTTTATCAGGCAAATACGAGAAATCAATATGACTGATTTCAACACCTTCTTGCAACTGAGTGAAGATTGGAGCCTTTTCAGGTCGGATTTCTTCCTCTGCGTCAAACATTTCCTGAATCCGTTCAGCCCCAGTAAAGGCTAACTGAAGGCTTCCCCAACTAGCTGCAACTTGGATAATAGGCTGGTAGTACTGCTGTGAAAATTGGGCAAACATAACAATCAAACCTAGAGCTGTACTTGTTTCAATAGTCTTATCATTTAAAAGTACAGCTGAACCCGCAAAGATGACGACGGCTGTATTAACCAGACTCATCCCATTCATGACAGGGAACAGAATTCCAGAGAACATTCTTCCTTTAAAGGTTGCCCTGCGCACGCGCTCATTTTGTTCAAGAAATCCTGCCATCATATCCTTTTGAATCCCTTGCACAATGACAGCTTTTTGGCCTGAGATACTCTCATCCATATAGGCGTTGAGCTTCCCTACCTCTTTCTGCTGGAGGTTGGTGTATTTGCGTGCCATTTTCACGATGAAAATCAGCATGAGGAAGGCCACGGGTGTGCTGGCAATGGTGATGAGAGCCAGCGTCACATTTCTCGAAAACATGACAAGAATCAGACCAATGTATAAAACAATATTGCTCATGACCTGAATCAAGCTTTCGTTAAAGGCTTGGAGGATATTATCCAAATCACTGGTAAAACGAGACAAGATATCCCCATCTTGTCGACGGTCAAAGAAAGAAACCGTCAAGCGAGCAAGCTTACCGAAGAGGCCTTTGCGCATCTCGTTGGTCGACTCTGCAATCACGCGCGTCATGAGACACATGTATACCACACTAGAGATAAATAAAACCAAAACTAGCAGGCCAAGATTGACCATGATTCCTGATAGACTTTGCCAAACAAGTTCTGGATTGCCATCTTGATAAGCTTGAACTAAATTAGCTAGCTGCGTCACTGCTTGTCCAGAAAATATCGGAAAGAGAGCTTGGGCAAGAGTAGCCAGAACAATCATCAGGATGACAACTACAAATGATAGCTTATAGACTTTAAAATAATTCCAAAAAAATTGAACTGTCTTCATTTTACTCCTCCTTTCCTTTCTGTGTCTCATAGATTTCACGGTAAACGGCATTGTTGGCAACCAAGTCTGCATGCGTCCCTTGACCAATCAATCGTCCTTGATCCAGAACCAAGATTTTATCTGCATGAACAACCGAGCTAATCTTTTGAGCGATGATAATGGTTGTTGTTCCCTTCAAGTCCTTATTCAAGGCTTCTTGAACCAGGCGCTCTGACTTGGCATCCAAGGCTGAGGTCGAATCGTCAAAAATCAGAATATGTGGATTGCTGACAATCCCACGCGCAATCGACATCCTTTGCTTTTGCCCACCTGAGAAGTTAGTTCCCCGTTCCTCAACTGGACTTTCAAAGGTTTTCTCCATACGATGAATGAATTCACTGGCTTGGGCAATATTGGCTGCACGCTCCATTTCAAATAGAGTGGCATCTCCTTTACCCTGTCTCAAGTTGTCTGCAATCGTTCCACTGAAGAGAATGGCACGTTGAAGAACGATAGAAACAGTTTTACGCAGGGTTCCTTCACTCACTTCGCGAATATCCTTACCTCCGATTTTGATAGCCCCTTCCTGCGGGTCAAAGAGACGTGGAATCAATTGAGCCAAGGTTGATTTTCCTGCACCAGTGGCTCCAACGACACCAACCATCTGACCAGATTCAATAGTAAAGCTCACATCTTTCAGCATCGGTTCCTTATCCATTGGATAGGTAAAGGTCACATTTTCAAAGCTAAGACTTCCGACCAACTCTTCATCTGGTACATCCTTGAAGGTCATGGCTGGCTCTGCATCAAGAACTTCTCGAATACGACGCATGGAAATCATAGCACGACTGACAGAATTTCCCAAAAATCCAACCATAACAATGGTAAAGATAATCTGGCTTAGGTAATTGACAAAGGAAGCAATGGAACCAACAACAGACGGATTCGACTGAACCATTCCAGCAACCAGCCAAATAGAGAGGAAAACCGCCCCGTAGCCGACCAACATCATAAAGGGTTCCACTACTGAAAAGGCATAACCAATGTAAAGGTTTTGACCGAGAAGTTCGTCTGAAATCTCCGTAAACTTAGCAAATTGCTCTTTTTCTTGGACAAAGGACTTGACCACACGAACGCCACGCAAATTTTCCTTGGCAATGGCATTGATGCGTTCAAGAAGGGTTTGAAACTTGGCAAAACGAGGTCCCATCATTCCCATCATGACAGCAGTCAAACCAAAAATCAAGACTACCATGAGAACAATCACCCACCACAGAGAAGGAAGGGTTTGAACCGCCAGGATAAACGAACCGATGAACAAGAGGGGGAGTCTGAAAAGAATTTGGAAGGTCATCATGACGACGTTCTGAATCTGGTTGATGTCATTTGTCATGCGAACAACTAGATTTCCCGCATTAAATTGTTCAATATTGGCATAAGAAAAGGTTTGGATTTTACGGAAGGCATCCTCCCGAAGGTCTGATGAAACCCCTTGGGCAATATAGGCTGCAAGGATAACATTGAGCCCACCAGCAACCAGACCGACCAAGGCCACACCAATCAACCAAGCCCCTATACTATAAATAGCTTCATATTTTCCAGCAAGGAGGGCGTCTAAGACTTCCTGCAGATAACGCGGTTGCAGAAGTGAACTAGCAACCATCAAGCCCGTCATCAGGAGCGAAGCTAAGGCCTGCCACTTGTAGGTTTTTATTTTCTGAATCAGCATACTTTCTCCTTAAAAAATAGACAAAAGGGAGCGACAATGCGTCAGCTCCTTTTCATTCTGTTTGTGTGATGCTATTCTAGCAAAAAAGTGGGAACTTGTCAAAGAAGTCTCCTTGATATAGCTAGAATGACTAGTAATTTTCTCTTTATAGTTTCTGTTTTAACTCGACCAAGACATTCATAGCCTGCATAGGTGTCATATTGTAAACATCCAGTTTAGCTAATTCTGCTAGGATAGGATGTTCTTCAGCCGTATCAAAGAGTGAAATTTGTTCTGAGACAGTACTTGTTTGTTTCATAGGAGCAGGACTTTCTGTACCCTGATTCTCTAACTGAGTCAAAATCTTATCCGCCCTTGCTAAAAGGTCTGCTGGCAAGCCAGCAATCTTGGCAACATGGATACCGTAGGATTTATCAGCTGGCCCTGGTTCAATCTTGTGAAGGAAGGTGACCTGCCCATCCTGCTCCAAGGTTGCCACGTGGACATTGACCAAGTGTTGTAAACTAGACTCCAGACTAGTCAACTCATGGTAGTGGGTCGCAAAGAGGGTCTTGGCTCCGATATGTTCATGGATGTATTCGATGATGGACTGGGCAAGAGCCATCCCGTCATAAGTTGCAGTTCCACGACCTAACTCATCAAAAAGAATCAAGGAATTCTTTGTTGCATGCGAAATGGCATTGTTGGCCTCCATCATCTCCACCATGAAGGTTGATTGGCCTGAAACCAAATCATCGGCTGCTCCGATACGGGTAAAGATAGCATCAAAAATAGGTAAATGGGCGCTTTCTGCTGGCACATAAGAGCCCAACTGGGCCATTATCGCCGTCATGGCTAACTGACGCATGTAGGTTGACTTCCCGCTCATGTTGGGTCCTGTAATCAGTTGAATACTGGTATCTTCTGCCATCTGAATCGTATTGGGAATATAGGTCTGAGCCCCCATAACCTTTTCAACGACAGCATGGCGCCCTTTCTGGATATCAATTCGCGAATCATCTCCGAATTCAGGTCGAATCAAATGCTGGGTTTCAGCTACAACCGCCAGACTTTGCAAGACATCAACGGTCGCAATTCCTTGAGCTAGAGCCTGCAAACGCTGAATGTACTTGCCGACCTCTTCACGAATGCGCATAAAAATTTCGTACTCTAGGTTAGCTGACTTCTCACGCGCCTCCAACATGTCGCCTTCGATACGAGCTAATTCCTCGGTACCGAAGCGTTCTGAGTTTTTCAGCGTCGCCTTGCGGAAAAAGTGAGCAGGCACATTTCCCAGTTGTGAATTGGTCACATGGAAATAGTAGCCATCCTTTTTATTATAGTCAATCTTGAGCGTACTGATACCAGAGTTTTCGCGTTCCTTAGCCTCAATCTCAGCAATCCAGCCAGTCCCTTCTCTGAGAACGCGACGGTACTTGTCTAAAGTCTCATCAAATCCAGTTCGGATAATACCACCTTCTGTAATCACATGAGGAGCTTCAGGAGCAATCGCTGCGCTAATCAAACTCTCCAACTCAGGAATTCCATCCAGTTGTGCGATGAGATAGGCTAGAGCAGGTTGCTCCATCCCTTCTAAAATCGCACGAATCCGTGGCACACTAGACAAGGTAGTCGCCAACTGCAAGAGATCCTTGGGATTGGTCTTGCCAAAAGAAACACGACTAGCCAAGCGCTCAATGTCATAAACACCCTTGAGACTGTCTGTCAAATCACTACGCTCAAAGAAGTGGTCAAGAAAGACCTGCACCACTTCTTGACGTTGGACGATTCGTTCCTTATCAATCAAAGGACGATGAATCCAAGAACGCAAGAGACGCATCCCCATAGCCGTTTTGGTTTCATCCAAAAGCCAGAAAAGACTGCCTTGCTTCTTGCCTGAACGAGCATTCTCAACCAAATCCAGACTAGCCTTGGTCGCATAATCCATCTGCAAGAAATCTTTGATTTCATAGCGGATAACAGGCTTGAGGTGGTTCAATTCCCTCATCTGAGTCCGATGAACATACTGGAGCAATTTACTAGATGCCGCTTGCTCCACAGCTGCCAATCGTGAATCCAGTAAATGAAGGTCTTCAAAGCCTTCTTTTTCATAGGAAAGTACCAGATTCATCTGACGACTAAGGATTTGTTCCTCTTCCTCAGACAAGTCATAGCCCAGCACCACTTCTCGAGCCTTGAGATTACGGATTTCCCCACAAACCAGCGTGAAATCCAAAAGACCTGTCACATAAAAGTCACCCGTCACCAGGTCCATATAAGCTAGGCCAAATTGATTGCCAGCACGGTCTATGGCAACCAAAAAATTATTCTGACTGTTCGGCTTACTGCTATCGACCACTGTCCCTGGCGTAATGACCTGAACAACCTCTCGTTTCACAACCCCAACTGCTTGTTTAGGATCTTCCATCTGCTCTGCGATAGCCACCTTATAGCCCTGCTCAATCAAGACATCGATATACTGTTGGGCAGAATGATAGGGGACACCCGCCATAGGAATCGGATTGTCGGCATTCTTGTTGCGACTCGTTAAGGAAATTTCCAGAATCTGCGCAGCATTGACCGCATCCTCATAAAATAATTCATAAAAATCACCCATCCGAAAGAGCAAAAACGCATCTGGATATTGCTTTTTAATCTCCACATACTGTTGCATGCCAGGTGATAGCTTTTCTGTCGCCATTGTCCGTCTCTCCTTGTCAAAAATAAGTCTTGAGAGCAACTCTCAAGACCTTACTTATCTTTCATCAAATCTAGCAAACGATCTTCCATGAGTTTGGCAACGTGCTGGTCTCGACAAATGACCAATAAGGTATTGGCACCAGCAACTGTTCCTAAAATCCATTCATCCTTGTTTGCATCTACAATATTTGCCAAAACAGAAGCTTCTCCCAGTTTGGTATGAAGCACCAAGGTAAACTCTGCTCTTGCAACACCTTCTAAATGATGAGACAAAAATTCCACCAAATCAATCTTTTCTGTCTCATTTGCTAGTACATAATACACCATATCATTTTTCTTGACCTTGGTCAAGCCGATTTCGCGCAAATCACGAGACAGGGTTGTCTGCGTCACAAAAACATTGTGCGCCTCCAACCGATCTTGAATTTCTTTTTGTGTACTTAATTTTTCCTCAGTAATCATTTTTTTTATTAACTGATGACGATCTCTTTTTCTCATAAAATCCTCTTATGTGAATATTTATAACTATTTTTATAACTATATTATACCAAAAAAACGGGAGATTTCAAAAATTTTTTCTTCTTTCTTTAAAATTGTGATAAAATAGTAGAAAAGTCCAAAAAGGAGCTCTTAATGAATACAAAAGAATTGATTGCTAGCGAATTGGCTAGCGTCATTGATAGCCTGGACCAAGAGGCTATTTTAAATTTACTGGAAACCCCTAAAAACTCAGAAATGGGAGACATTGCTTTCCCTGCTTTTTCTCTTGCAAAAGTCGAACGTAAAGCACCTCAAATGATCGCGGCTGAACTGGCTGAAAAAATTAACAGCCAATCCTTTGAAAAGGTTGTTGCAACAGGACCTTACGTCAACTTTTTCCTTGATAAATCTGCCATTTCTGCTCAAGTATTGCAAGCTGTTATCACTGAAAAAGAACACTATGCTGACCAAACTATTGGCAAACAAGAAAATGTTGTTATCGATATGTCTAGTCCCAATATCGCTAAACCATTTTCTATTGGTCACCTGCGCTCAACTGTCATCGGAGATAGCTTATCACATATTTTCCAAAAAATCGGTTATCAAACAGTCAAGGTCAACCACTTGGGAGACTGGGGTAAACAGTTTGGGATGTTGATTGTTGCCTACAAAAAATGGGGCGACGAAGAAGCTGTAAAAGCTCATCCAATTGATGAACTTCTTAAACTCTATGTCCGCATCAATGCTGAGGCTGAAAATGACCCTAGCTTGGATGAAGAAGCACGCGAATGGTTCCGTAAACTGGAAAATGGAGATGAGGAAGCCCTCGCTCTCTGGCAATGGTTCCGTGATGAAAGTTTGGTGGAATTTAACCGCCTTTACAATGAATTGCAGGTTGATTTTGACAGCTATAACGGAGAAGCCTTCTACAACGATAAGATGGATGCAGTTGTAGACATTCTTTCTGAAAAAGGCCTTCTTGTTGAATCAGAAGGTGCCCAAGTTGTGAATCTTGAGAAATATGGAATTGAGCATCCAGCCCTTATCAAAAAATCTGATGGTGCAACTCTCTATATCACACGTGACTTGGCTGCAGCCCTTTACCGTAAAAACGAATACCAATTTGCTAAATCTATCTACGTCGTTGGTCAAGAGCAATCTGCCCACTTTAAACAGCTCAAAGCTGTCTTGCAAGAGATGGGCTACGATTGGAGTGACGACATTACTCATGTTCCTTTTGGTTTGGTTACAAAAGAAGGGAAAAAACTCTCTACCCGTAAAGGGAATGTCATCTTGCTAGAGCCCACTGTTGCAGAGGCTATTAGTCGTGCAAAAGCCCAAATTGAAGCTAAAAATCCTGAACTTGAAAATAAAGATCAGGTAGCACATGCTGTTGGGGTTGGAGCCATTAAGTTCTATGACCTCAAGACTGACCGTACAAACGGATATGACTTCGACTTAGAGGCCATGGTATCCTTCGAGGGTGAAACTGGACCTTATGTTCAATACGCCTACGCTCGTATCCAATCGATCTTACGCAAAGCGGATTTCAAACCAGAAACAGCTGGCAACTATAGCTTGAATGATGCTGAAAGCTGGGAAATCATTAAACTCATTCAAGACTTCCCACGTATTATCAACCGTGCGGCAGATAACTTTGAACCTTCTATCATTGCTAAATTTGCAATTAACCTAGCTCAATCCTTTAACAAATACTATGCACATACACGTATCTTGGATGAAAGCCCAGAACGCGACAGCCGTCTAGCCCTCAGCTACGCAACCGCAGTCGTTCTCAAAGAAGCCCTTCGCTTGCTTGGAGTAGAAGCGCCAGAGAAGATGTAAATCGCCAAAGTTACTTGATTGCAAAGCAATCTAAGTAACTAACGCCAAATCCTATTCGGACTTTGGCTAGGCGCTTCACTAGTTTTAGGACATAAATATGATCGATTTATGTTTCTTTACGTCGTAACCAGAGACACTTGCCTAAACGCTTCACTAATTCACCTAACCAAATAATAGACTTCCTGCAAAACTAGAATCCTAGTTCATGATTGATAATACCAGCAATCAAATTCATTCGTAATCCGAAGCGTTTACGATGATTTCGATAGGTTGTTGAAAACATTTTAAACGTTTTTACTTTGGCAAAGATGTTCTCAACCTTGATTCTCTCCTTAGATAGCGCATGGTTACAGGCTTTCTCTTCAGCTGTTAGCGGCTTGAGTTTGCTGGATTTACGTGGAGTTTGTGCTTGAGGATATATCTTCATGATTCCTTGATAACCACTGTCAGCCAAGATTTTACCAGCTTGTCCGATATTTCTGCGACTCATTTTGAACAACTTCATATCATGACAATAGTTCACAGTGATCTCCAAAGAAACAATTCTCCCTTGACTTGTGACAATCGCTTGAGCCTTCATAGCGTGGCATTTCTTTTTACCAGAATCATTCGCTAATTGTTTTTTAAGGCGATTGATTTTTACTTCCGTCGCATCAATCATTACCGTATCCTCAGAACTGAGAGGAGTTCTTGAAGTTGATAAGGATTATGCTCTGGTTTCTTGTCTTGTTGCTCCTGGTTTTGAATTTGAGGATTTTGAATTATTTGAAAGGGTAGATCTACTGGCGACCTATCTAGAGCACAAGGAGATGATTGAGCGTTTGACCAGATCCTAGTCTTGATAAGCAAATTTAATCTGATTTAGCAATGTTCGGATTTCTGATAATTGTGTTATAATGTTACCAATAGGAGATAATAGATGACAAAACAAGTCTTATTAGTGGATGATGAAGAACACATTCTGAGATTGCTTGACTACCATTTAAGTAAGGAAGGCTTTTCTACTCAATTGGTAACAAATGGACGGAAGGCCTTAGCTTTGGCAGAAACAGAACCCTTTGATTTTATCTTGCTTGATATCATGTTACCACAATTAGATGGCATAGAAGTTTGTAAGCGGCTGAGAGCCAAAGGCGTCAAAACTCCAATTATGATGGTTTCTGCGAAAAGTGATGAATTTGATAAGGTTTTGGCCTTGGAATTAGGGGCTGATGACTACCTGACCAAGCCTTTTAGCCCTAGAGAATTGCTGGCGCGTGTCAAGGCTGTCCTCAGGCGAACTAAAGGAGAACAAGAAGGAGATGATTCAGATAATATCGCTGACGATTCTTGGCTATTTGGGACCTTGAAAGTATACCCTGAGCGTCATGAAGTCTACAAGGCGAATAAGTTACTGAGTTTGACCCCAAAAGAATTTGAACTCTTGCTCTATCTTATGAAACATCCCAACATGACACTGACTAGAGAGCGTCTTTTGGAACGTATCTGGGGGTATGACTTTGGGCAGGAAACACGTTTGGTGGACGTTCATATTGGTAAGTTGAGGGAAAAAATTGAAGACAATCCTAAAGCCCCTCAATTTATTCGAACCATTCGGGGTTATGGTTATAAGTTCAAGGAGTTATAGATGAAACGCTACCTTCAATTTTGGCTAGTCAATCTAAGTGTTAGCCTCATTCTGATTGCAGGGATGGCATTAACTTGGATCAGTAAAGGCATCGGTCTCTTTCTTCTAGCCCTTTCTTTGGGACTAGGTAGCTACTGGCTCTTTTGCCTTTGGAAATGGGAAGTTGCTTTTGAGACCTTGCACCAACCTCTCTTGACCAGTAGTGAATACTTTTTAGAAAAAGGGCAAGAAGACTTAAAGTCTTTGGCTCAGTATGTGTCTGGCCTAAAAACCAAAGTCTCCCAACAGGATCAGCAATACAAGGACCTAGCCGAAACAATGGAGGTTCTTCTGTCGCACCTAACCATGGGGACGTTTTTAGTTTCCGCTCAAGGTCAGATGTTATTATCCAGTCGCTCTCTGCCTCATTATTTTCCCGATGTGGACGGCGACATAAGTTCACTTGATGACCTCAAACGGATGGATATTCGGAATTTAGTTCACCAAGCCTTCGATCAAAAAACAAGGTTAAAACAAGAAGTAAGTGGGTTTCATGAGGGTGACCTGATTTTAGAAGTGACAGCAGTTCCCGTTTTTAGCCCCACCCAATCTGTGGAAGCTGTGCTCGTCTTGTTATATGATTTAACAACGATTAGAACTTATGAAAAGTTAAATTTAGCCTTTGTCTCAAATGCCTCCCATGAATTGAGGACACCAGTTACTTCGATTAAGGGCTTTGCTGAAACCATTAAGGAGATGTCAGCTGAAGAAGAAGCGCTCAAGGATGACTTTCTAGACATTATTTACAAAGAAAGCTTGCGTCTTGAGCATATTGTTGAGCATCTTCTTACCTTATCTAAGGCTCAACAAATGCCTATACAATGGACGACCCTTTCTTTGGCAGAATTTGTACAGGATTTGACTCAAAGCGTGCAACCTCAGCTCAAGAAGAAGGATTTACAGCTAAAGGTGCAGGTGCCAGATGATATCACCCTCGTATCAGATAGTCAATTACTTTCCCAAATCTTACTCAATCTTTTAACCAATGCCATCCGTTACACTGAACAAGGGGGAAAAATTGAGGTCAAGACCCAAAAGGTGAACGAAGGCATTAAGATTTCTGTGTCAGATACAGGGATTGGTATTAGTCAATTAGAGCAGGATCGTATTTTTGAACGTTTTTACCGAGTTAATAAAGGTCGAAGCAGACAAACTGGTGGCACTGGTCTTGGCCTTGCTATTGTCAAAGAACTTAGTCAATTATTAGGTGGCCAAGTCACGGTGACGAGTCAGCTTGGCAGAGGCAGTTGCTTCACGATTTTTCTTCCTAACCAATCTTTCGCACAGGACTAATAATTTTTAAAGCTATTTTTAGGAGCAGCCACTTTTCAAAAGTGGCTTTTTTTGATTCTTTACACAATCTTTACATGAATCAGGGATAAACCTTTACAAAGACTTGTTAGACTATAAGTGTAGTAATCCTACACAAGAAAAATACATAGAAATAAAGGTGATTATTATGAAATTCAAAAAAATGCTTACTCTTGCAGCCATTGGCTTATCAGGATTTGGGCTTGTTGCCTGTGGCAATCAGTCATCTGCTTCCAAACAGTCAGCTTCAGAAACGATTGAGGTGATTTCACGAGAAAATGGCTCTGGAACACGGGGTGCCTTCACAGAAATCACAGGGATTCTCAAAAAAGACGGTGATAAAAAAATTGACAACACTGCCAAAACAGCTGTGATTCAAAATAGCACAGAAGGTGTTCTCTCAGCAGTTCAAGGGAATGCTAATGCTATCGGCTACATCTCCTTGGGATCTTTAACGAAATCTGTCAAGGCTTTAGAGATTGATGGTATCAAGGCTAGTCGAGACACAGTTTTAGATGGTAAATACCCTCTTCAACGTCCCTTCAACATTGTTTGGTCTTCTAATCTTTCCAAGCTAGGTCAAGATTTTATCAGCTTTATCCACTCCAAACAAGGTCAACAAGTGGTCACAGATAATAAATTTATTGAAGCTAAAACCGAAACCACAGAATATACAAGCCAACACTTATCAGGCAAGTTGTCTGTTGTAGGTTCCACTTCAGTATCTTCTTTAATGGAAAAATTAGCAGAAGCTTATAAAAAAGAAAATCCCGAAGTTACGATTGATATTACCTCTAATGGGTCTTCAGCAGGTATTACCGCTGCTAAGGAGAAAACCGCTGATATTGGTATGGTTTCTAGGGAATTAACTCCTGAAGAAGGTGAGAGTCTCAGCCATGATGCTATTGCTTTAGACGGTATTGCTGTTGTGGTCAATAATGACAATAAGGCAAGCCAAGTCAGTATGGCTAAACTTGCAGACGTTTTTAGTGGCAAATTAACCACCTGGGACAAAATTAAATAAAATGTTTGCTCCATAAATCTCTAAAGAGATGCAGACGTTTCATCGTACAATAAGATAAAGAAGGCAAGTAGGGAGGTGTCGCATCTCCCTTACTTTCTTCACTAGAAAGGACAAAATGTGACAAAACAAGCCTTCAAGGAAGCAGTTTTTAGGGCAATTTTTTTCATGAGTGCAGCAGTAGCTGTTGTAGCTATTTTGCTAATCTGTTTCTTTATTTTTAGTAATGGCTTGCCTTTCATGGCTAACTACGGCTTTACCCGTTTTTTATTAGGCAGTGATTGGTCGCCAACGAACAATCCGGCAAGCTATGGTATTTTACCAATGATTGTTGGTTCCTTATTAATTACCTTAGGAGCGATTGTGATTGGGGTGCCAACAGGCATCTTGACATCGGTGTTTATGGTTTATTATTGTCCAAAGCCCGTCTATGGCTTCTTAAAATCAGCTATCAACTTGATGGCGGCCATTCCATCTATTGTTTATGGTTTTTTCGGCCTACAATTATTGGTGCCTTGGATTAGAAGCTTTTTAGGAAATGGCATGAGTGTCCTAACCGCTTCGTTACTATTAGGAATAATGATTTTGCCAACCATTATCAGTTTGTCAGAATCTGCTATCCGAACAATTCCCAAAACGTATTATTCTGGTAGCTTGGCTCTAGGAGCTAGTCATGAACGGAGTATTTTTAGTGTCATCTTGCCAGCTGCGAGATCTGGTATTTTATCAGCAGTTATTTTAGGAATCGGTCGCGCAGTAGGCGAAACCATGGCAGTTATTTTGGTGGCAGGCAACCAGCCGATTATTCCAAGTGGACTCTTTTCAGGAACCAGAACCTTAACAACCAATATTGTTCTGGAAATGGCTTACGCATCAGGTCAGCATAGGGAAGCCCTTATTGCAACCTCAGCAGTTCTCTTTTTCCTTATTCTCTTGATTAATGCCTACTTTGCCTACTTGAAAGGAAAATCATCTTATGAGTAAATACCTGCTAAAACTTCTCGTTTATTGTTTTTCAGCTTTAACCTTTGGCTCTCTCTTTTTAATCATTGGTTTTATCCTCATCAAAGGCTTACCTCATCTAAGTCTATCCCTCTTTTCTTGGACTTATACTTCTGAGAACATTTCCCTTATGCCAGCGATTATTTCCACCGTTATTCTGGTCTTTGGTGCTCTTCTTTTAGCCTTGCCCATAGGGATTTTTGCTGGTTTTTATCTTGTGGAATATACAAAAAAAGATTCCCTTTGTGTTAAAATCATGCGATTGGCCTCAGATACCTTGTCTGGGATTCCTTCCATTGTTTTTGGTCTGTTTGGCATGCTCTTCTTTGTAGTCTTCTTAGGTTTTCAATACTCTCTGTTATCAGGAATCTTAACCTCAGTCATCATGGTGTTGCCAGTCATTATTCGCTCAACAGAAGAAGCCCTTTTATCTGTTAGTGATAGCATGCGTCAAGCAAGTTATGGACTTGGGGCAGGTAAGTTACGGACTGTTTTTAGAATTGTTCTACCAGTTGCCATGCCAGGTATTTTAGCTGGAGTGATACTAGCTATTGGCCGTATCGTTGGTGAGACAGCTGCCCTCATGTATACATTAGGTACCTCTACCAATACGCCAAGTAGTCTCATGTCTTCAGGTCGTTCTCTAGCCCTGCATATGTATATGCTGTCAAGTGAGGGGCTACATGTCAATGAAGCCTATGCTACCGGTGTGATTTTGATTATTACTGTTTTAATGATAAATACTCTATCAAGCTTATTATCTCGAAAACTTGTGAAAGGAGCTTCCTAGTATGGGAACATTTTCAGTCAGACACCTAGACTTATTTTACGGGGACTTTCAAGCCTTAAAAAATATTTCGATTCAATTACCAGAAAGACAGATTACTGCCTTGATAGGCCCATCTGGTTGTGGTAAATCAACTTTTCTAAAAACCCTTAATCGGATGAACGATTTGGTTCCTTCTTGCCATATTGAAGGCCAAGTCCTCTTAGATGAGCAAGATATTTATAGTAGCAAATTCAACCTTAATCAGCTACGTAAGCGTGTAGGGATGGTTTTTCAACAGCCTAATCCCTTTGCCATGTCTATCTATGATAACGTGGCTTATGGCCCAAGGACACATGGTATTCGAGACAAAAAACAATTAGATGCCTTAGTGGAAAAATCTTTAAAAGGGGCAGCCATTTGGGACGAAGTCAAAGATAATCTTAAAAAGAGTGCCATGTCCTTATCAGGCGGTCAGCAGCAACGCCTTTGCATTGCGCGAGCTTTAGCAGTAGAACCTGATATTCTGTTAATGGATGAGCCGACTTCAGCCTTAGACCCTATCTCCACTTTAAAAATTGAAGACCTCATTCAGCAACTAAAAAAGGATTATACGATTATCATTGTTACCCATAACATGCAACAAGCTTCACGTATTTCAGATAAAACTGCTTTTTTCTTAACAGGAGAAATTTGCGAATTTGGAGATACCGTTGACGTGTTTACCAATCCAAAAGATCAGCGCACAGAAGACTATATTTCAGGACGGTTCGGATAAGGAAGGAAAAACCTATGAGAAATCAATTTGATTTAGAATTGCATGAATTAGAACAATCCTTTTTAGGACTAGGACAACTTGTCCTTGAAACAGCTTCAAAAACCTTACTGGCCTTAGCCTCCAAAGACAAGGAGATGGCAGAGCTAATTATCAATAAGGATCATGCTATCAACCAAGGTCAAAGCGCTATCGAATTGACCTGTGCCCGTTTGTTGGCCTTGCAGCAGCCACAAGTGTCTGACCTTCGATTTGTGATTAGCATCATGTCTTCTTGTTCAGACCTTGAACGTATGGGAGACCATATGGCAGGCATTGCCAAAGCTGTTTTGCAACTAAAAGAAAATCAACTAGCCCCTGACGAAGAACAGTTACACCAAATGGGTAAATTATCCCTCAGCATGCTAGCCGATTTATTGGTTGCCTTTCCTTTGCACCAAGCCTCAAAAGCTATTAGTATTGCTCAAAAAGATGAACAGATTGACCAATATTATTATGCCTTATCAAAGGAAATCATTGGACTTATGAAAGACCAAGAAACCTCAATTCCCAATGGAACTCAATACCTTTATATCATAGGGCATCTGGAACGCTTCGCTGATTACATTGCTAACATTTGTGAACGCCTAGTCTACCTAGAAACAGGAGAACTAGTGGATTTGAATTAATTCAACTAATCCTTAAAAGAGAAGAGTACGATTAAGTGCTCTTTTTTATGGTTGTAAAAAAGTTCATTTGACCAATTTAAGCAGTGTAGATAGTGAGGAGCTGTTTCAATTCTATCGTGAACGAGGGAATGCTGAAAACTTTATCAAAGAAAGGAAAGCAGGATTCTTTGGGGATAAGACAGATAGTTCGACCATGGTTAAGAATGAAGTACGTATGATGATGGGCTATCTGGCTTATAATCTCTACCTCTTTTTAAAGCAGCTAGCTGGTGATGAAGTAAAGGCCTTGACTATCAAGCGTTTTCGACCTCTCTTCCTTCATATTGCCGGAAAATATGTCTCTACTGCTAGACGACATATTCTCAAATTCTCAAGTCTATACGCCTATTCAAAACAATTTCAAGCCTTATTTGATACAATCTGCCAGATAAATCTGATACTCCCTATTCCATATAGAGCTAGAGGGCAAGATCGGACGTGCGTCGTGTAGTGTA